>NZ_JBEXWP010000017.1:0-193960 GCF_040629895.1 Streptomyces sp. NPDC005866 | reverse complement strand
GATCAGACTGCCCTCAGCTCCACCGTCCTGCTGCGACAGGATCAGCGACGAAGGTCTCCCACCTCCGTTCGAATCACCAGCGCCTCACGGCGCACCGGCCGTTCCTTGCGGACGATCAGCCGCGTCCCCCGCGGCCAGCCCTAGAGGACGCCGTCGAGGTCGACGGTGACCTACCCGCTCACGTCGGGCGCCCACCACCGCAAGGTAGTACCCGCCCAGCGCCACCGCGGCCCCTTACAGTCCCTACACCTCACCGTGCCTCCGCCCGCGGCAGCTTGTGCGGTTCATCACCTCGGCGAGGAAAAGCTTCATTGTGACTACACGTGTCGTTCTGGATCGATAGCTTCTAGTCCTTGAACTCACGTGCCGTGGGGGGCGCAGGGTATGCCTGGGGGCTTGTTGCCTGCTGATGAAGGTGCTTCTAGTCAGGGAGACTTGTTCGCTGAGCTAGATGAGGGAGCTGGTGCGGGGCAGCTGGACTACGTTCGCCCCTTTGTGGCCCCGGTGGCGGCACGGGCTGCTTTGGTGGAAGACGATCTGTCTCTGCGGCTTGCAGAGGCCATCCATGCTGCGTTCGGTGAGGCCGCCTCGGACAAGGGGCTGTCTCGTTCTGAGATTGCGGCGGCCTGCGCTCACATAGCTTCGGGGGAGACTTTTGAGGCGCGGTTCAACGTCTTCGTGGCGATGGACATGCTGCGGGGGCCTCGCGACAAGCCTCACGAGGCTCGCTACGTGTTCAACCCCACTAGCGGTGCAGGCCTGTTGGTGTTTGAGCGGCTTGCAGAGGACGGTGGCGTTGAGGAGATCGTGACGCTGCTGGGACGGACCCATGACCACTTGCAGCAAGGCCTGCTCGATGAGGGACAGTTGGCCACTCGTCTTCGGCAGGCACGCCACGAACTCGTCATCAACACCTCTCACTTGCTGTTGCTAGTGCGATCCAGGGCGATTGAGGAATTGATCGCGGAGCGCCGTCATCATCGTTCCAAGGATGCTCTGCTGGATCACGCCCGGCAGCTGGTCGGGGCGGTGAGAGTTCAATTTCCGTCACTGAGGTCAGCAGGCACGCGGCTGATTGAGGCGGCACTGCGGTATTCGGCTGCTGTCGATGAGTTCCATGAACGGCTCTTGCAACAGGCAGGTTCTAAGCGGGACTTCAGTATGCTCCTGCCCGAGCAGTATGTGACTGCTGCCCGTCGCTCCTCGCTCGATGCGTTGGCCGAGGTGTTCGCAGCTACGGTTTTCGATCCGGCAAGTGTGCAGATAACTGCAGCACAGGTACTGACAGCAGCGGCAGAACGGCGGCCATCGGCTCCACGGAGAAGGCCGCCGCGGCCGGCGGCGTTGGCGCCGGGCCCCGATCCAGTAGAGGTGGCCCGGGAGAAGGCGAAAATGCTGCGCCGACGCCGCGAGGCGTCTATGCAGTTCTGGCTCAAAGGCGGCCAGGAGGCTGAGCTGACGTCTTCTTTGCAGGCTCTGCAGTGGCCTGCAGCGATCTCTGCAGTGGTGGATTTGTTGCACGCCTCGGCAGATCCTTCAGTGCCGTACTTCGTGGAGGTGAGCAAGGCCTTGGCCGTCTCGTCGGACGGGCCTGTCACATACGCAACTCCACTTTCCGTGTACCGCCTCCCGCATGATGCTTCTGGCGTTGCCGGCGAGTCCGTTGATCAGGAGGACTCGCCGTGAATGAAGGAGCGTACTGGCTGGCAAGGGCCAGGGCTGGGCGGATTGTGGCAGATGAGGGCGATGCAGTCGTCTTGCGCCAGGCCGTGTCAGACGTTGAGTTACGTGCGGTGGGTGTGGTCGGCCCTGAAGGCACCAGCGCTGTCCTGGTGCGCTGGGGGTTGGATGTCGAACCGGTCAGCGGGGTGCTCACTGATCCAGATACGCATCGTGGTGCTACCTCGTCTCAGCTCTTGGTTCTGGGCGCTGCACTGCGTCTGTGCTGGTCTGATCCTTCTCGGATGCCGTATCCGGGGGGTGCTGTGGCCGACAGAGAGGTCATTGCCGCGTGTGCAGTGCCCGGTTCGGAGTGGGTGCCGGGCGAGTCCGTTCAGGGCGGGCAGACGGCTGCCTATCGGAGAGCTCTTCGTGAGTTGCGTGCCTTCGGATATCTGGCTGGCGATCGCGGCGATGGGCTGGTCCGGTTGGGGCCCATGGTGGCTGCCTGGAGCGAGCGGGACGTCGCCGAGTTGCGGCGTGGCTATGGCTGTCTGCCCTGCCCGGTGAAGGAGTAAGCGTGGGGCGGGAGTTGTACGACGCCCTGTCCGAGCATCGGCAGGCGGATGTGCGGGCGGCGGTGTGTGCTGTGGAGACGGCGCGGTGGCCGGTACCCGCGTCGAGCTTCCGCGCGTTGGCGGAGGTGCCGCTGCGGCGTGTGGTGGAGGAGATGTTGGCTGCTTCCGGGCGAGTGCTTCTTGCTGTGGGTGAGGGGTTCGTGTCCGGCTATGACGATGCGATTCGTGCTCGTCTTGCTGATGAGGGTATCGGCGTGCTTCCGCCGGAGGACCGTGCGGTGCTGGCGCTGGTGTTCCTGTTCAGTGTTGCGATTCCTCGCTCTCGTGGCGGCATCCTCGGGCAGACGTTGTGGTCGGATGGAGTGCCGGTAGGCCGTGATCGGCTCAAGGACTCTGCCGTTCCTGATGGTGTCGTGGACGACGCTTTGGCGAGGCTGGCGACTGCTGATCTGGTGCGGTTCAAGGGGTCGGGCGTGGTGCTGGGGAGTCAGGTTCTTCGTTTGACTGAGAATTCCCAGACGGCGCTTCTCGAGCGGCTGGTCTTGTTGGCCGAGCCCGGCGGGGCTCTGGCGGAGTCGATCCTGCGCCTTCGAGGTCGCCGTAATGCGCAGAGTTCCGAGTCGAGCGGAGGATGAACGGTGGACGGCGAGTTGGCTGATGGACTGCCCAAGCTCCCTGAGCATCGGGGTGTGGTGGGCAAGCGTCATCTTGCGGCGATGCAGACGTTCGACATCGCGCGACTGACTACCCACGCGGTGGCGCTGATTCCCAAGACGTTTGTCGCGGTGTCCGGCGTGGGACCCAAGGAGGACTCGAACGGCTCGGGCAAGACTTCCTTTCTCATCGCGGTCACTTTGCTGTTGGGGGATCCGCAGTGGCGGTTCGAGTCGACTTTCGGTCGCGATGCGAGCGGGATCCTGTTCCGGCCGGAGGCTGCAGGGGTCGACAGCGCCTGGGAAATGGCGCCAGCGACGCACGGCTACGTAGTGGGGGTCTTCGCCGGGGAGGGTGAGGACTTGGCTGACGATGCGCTGACGGTATGGGTGCGGGTCGGAACGTCTGCTCCTTACATCCAGGCGAACTGGACCGAGGGGGTCTACGTCGCTGATGCGGCGACGGATGCCGAACGGGCGGTGCAGGCGGACGAACTCTGGAAAGGCTTGAGCCCCTCACGACTGTTATCGGCTCCTCGCATGGCTGAGGAATTGTATGGAAATGCGCCGCGCTGCCTGTCGTACCTGGACACCTCGCTGCGTCCAGCGGTTCCTTCACTTCTGGATCAGCAACTGACAGCCATGAAGCCGGCCTCCATCGGAGAGGCGCTAATTGGCTTGTCTGGGATGACACACCTGGTGGAAGAAGAGTCTGACCGCCGGGGCGCGGCTTTGAAGCATGCTCGGGAACTCGAGGAGGTTCGCAAACAGCATGCCCTTGAGGACGCTGAGAACCAGGTGGTGATGAGAGGGGTACAGGCTCGTGCTGCAGCACGTGCCGCTCTCGAGGAGGCTCGGCAGGTCTGGCAGCGTTTCGTTGCCACCTCGTGTCTGGTGGCCGTGCGTGATGACCGGAAGCTGGCCGCGGATCTGTCGGGGAAGCAGGCGGAAGCTGACAGGACTCAGGAACTGGTTGCGCAGCGTCGTGCGCGTTTGGGAGAGCTGAAGGCGGCGACCGGGCTCGCGGACAAGAGCGCGGTTGCGCACCAGCGGTGGATGGATGCGCGGCAGGTCACCGAGGGGTTCCGTACGGACCGGACATCGGCAGCCACGGAGCTGGCTGGGGTTCGTCAGCGTTTGACCGTCTTGCGGCCGAAGGCTTCCCTTTGGCGCGGTACGAGTCTCCCGGACACTGAGAAGGCACTCGTGGAGGTACAGGAGCGTGTCTACGGCGCGCGCCGGCTCGCGGATAGTGCGCGTAGTGCTGTTGATGAGGCCCGCCGGCGTGTGGAGGAGGTGGAGCGCGGGCGCGGCGGGGGTGCTGGGCGGAGTCTCGCGGTGCTCGATGAACGTGGCATGACGGGTGCAGTGGGTCTCATGGATCAGCTGCAGCTGGGGGAGGCAGTTCGTGCCGTGTGGGAGCCGCGGCTGTGGCCCTGGCGTGATGCTGTGGTGGTGGATGCGGCCGAGGCGGAGTCGGCGCGCGTGGCCTTGCAGGGTGTGCCGGGTGCGCAGGTCATTGCGGCGGACGATCCTGCTGGTGAGACCAGGCAGTGGCCAGCCGGGATTTCTGGTCGGGTACGAGTGATCGGCTTTCTGCGCACCCTCGAGGAGCGGATGACATCGTTGGTGGACCCGTTGGCGGCCTACGATCCTGCTTTGTCGACTGCGGTAGTGGGTGGGTTCGAGGCACCGGTTGCCGGCCGGGCTGCTCGCCTCGCTCTAGCGAAGGCCGAGGTTGAGGAGTGCGAGCGCGTTTGCGCCAAGGCCTGGAAGGACCTCGCGGGCGTGCAGGGCGAGTGCGAGCTTGCCGAAATGGAGCGTGATGCTGCGGCTGCAGCACACGAGCATGCCGGTCTGAGGGAGCGGGAGAAGGCTCTAGGGCGCGCCATAGCGGAAGCCGATTGCAAGATCACGGAGGCCGTCGGCGTGGAGGACGACCTCGAGAAGTTGCATCAGCAGGCTGTGATCGCATTGGCCACGCATACGCATCAGGTCTCCGCTGCGCAGGAGGCGGTGAAGAGGCAAGCCGAGATCCACGCCGCTCAGTTGAAGGAGATCGCGCAGTTGGAGCGTGCACGTTCTCAGGTGGCGTGTCCGGCGTGGCTGAGTCTGTGGGGTGGCAGCGCCGAGGATGCCGCTGATCTTCTTGGGGTGGACGCGACAACTATGTCCCTGCCCAGGCCCGGACGGCTGCGGCGCGAGGTCGAGGAGTCCTTGCGCATTGCCTACGAACAGTACGGTCTGCCTGACGACGTCGCTAACGACGCCGTTGAAGATCTGCGCCGCGCCAGCGAGCTTCGGGCCGAATTCGCGCAGGACGAGGCCGGTGCGATTCCTCGAATCGGGCTCGATGATCTGGCCGGGCCGTTGCGGATCAGGCTAGCTGGCTACGTCGAGAGGGACACGGTTGCGGCCACACAGATTGCGGCCCGGCAGGCCGAGTGGGAGACGCAACTGGCCGATCTCGAGAAGGAGGCCGCGACCAGCGCTCGGACGCTTGAGACGCTGCAGGACATGATCGAGCGCCATATCGACGGCCTGCTCCATCAGATCAGTGACTCCTTTTACCAGCTGGATCGCCAGCGCGGTGGCTACGGCGCCAAGCTGGAGGTGGAGAGCGTGCGGCCCGAGGGGGCCCGGCCCTGGCGCTGGGAGGTGACCCCGTGCTGGAAACGGTCTGCCCGCGGCGACTATGTCTCGTACCAAACCAATGCCAATGGTGCGCAGGTCAAGGTGTTCGCCATCCAGTTGGTGTTGGCTGCGCTGCTCGCTGACGACGAGCCGCGGGGCCGCGTTCTCATCCTGGATGAGCTGGGCAACAGTCTCGGTGAGGTCAATCGCAAGGACATGCTCGCCGCTCTGCGGGAAGTGGCTCGGCAGCGGGAGCTGAGCATCCTGGGGACGTGCCAGGACAGCGTTCTAGTGGACGCAGCCGATGTGTGCGACGAGCTGTTGTGGTTCACCCACGCTTCTTCCTCCGACGCCTACAACCAGCCCACCGCATTTTGGGGCTATGACCCTCAAGGTCAGCGCGTGGAGCTGACGCTTGACTGGCTGACCGCTGGACGGGCGCATGTCTGAGTCTGCCTCTGTCCCCCAGCCTCCTCTGCTGCTCGGTGAGGCCCACGGGCGTGTCGAGGTCCCGCTGCGTGACCTGCCCGCCGGAGTCCTGGCCGTGACTGTGCCTCGCAAGCACAAACACGGCGACGAGGTGCTGCACCGCGTCCCCCTGGACCAGAAGCGGCGGGTGAAGCCCCAGGTAGCCGACCTGGTGGCGGCCGGCCCCGTCACGGCATACGCACCCCCTGAGGGAATGCCGGACAGGCTCTTGAAGAAGGTTCTCTCCACCGGCACGTTCAAGCGGTGGCCCACCATCGAGCGGGAGTTTGGCGCCCAAGCCGCGTGGCGCACCGCGGTCTCCCTGATCCTGTGTGGGGCGGTCGTGGTGCGTTGCCAGGTCGTGCAGGGCACGGGTTTTGTGCCTCAGGGGTGGCGGCTGACACAGTCCTGGGCAGATTTGCGGGAGGACAAACTTGCGCAGTTGCGCGGGCATCCTGATCCTCTGCGCCTGCACGCCGAACTCTTGCAGGCGATGAAGGTAATCCCTCAACTGGCAGAAGAGCATGAGCGGTTGGCGGCGACGCCCCCCGGCCGCACACTGAAGGTCCCCAGGGACAGCGCCAGCGGCACCGAAGACTGGGGTGTGTACGAGGTGGCGGTGAAGTCTTCCGCGGTGTGGTGGTGTGCGCAGCCACGATCAACGCCGATGAAGGCGAAGTCTCTGATCGGCACGAGCATGCAGGACACCAAGTACGGCTGGACTCCCCCACGCCGTCAGGCATTTGCGAACCTCATCGGCATGCCCTTCGACCAGGCGGTCGAAGGCAGCGACACCGAATTGCGGATGCGGGGACCGCTGCAGTGGCGCGTGGACAACGTCATCGCGGACACCGCAGCCTGTAGGCCCTGGCTTGGGCTGCCGGCCAGAGGACTGCTCAGCCTGGGCATGGTCGACTGTTCCGCTGTGGGGGTGCTTCTGGTGGAAAATCAGGAGGCCTTCACCGAGGTGTGCAACACCCCCGGGATTGCGGATCAGTGGCTCTGCGTCTGGGGTGCTGGATATGCGACACACGGCCTGGCCGAGTTCCTCCAAGTCATGGCGCCACTACCGGTGGCATCCTGGCAGGATCTTGATGCTCATGGGATCCAGATCATCGCGAATCTCAGTGAGCGTGTGGGGCGGCCCATCACTCCTGTGGGCATGGACGTCGAGGTGTACCGGAGCGCCACAAAATACCGGCAAAAGCCGGAAAAGCTGGCGCAGAATCTCGCTCTGGCCCGGAAGATGGCGGCGAGCGGACCACCGGCGCTGCGTGCATTGGCGGCCGAAATCGTCGCTCACGGTGGCGCTGGCTGCGAACACGAGACGCTTTATGACACAGTCTTGGAGACTCTGCCTTTGGTACTCGAGAAGATCGCCACGGGACTATGACGGATCACGGACGGACGGCGAGCACCCGGGAGCTGTACCTACACCCGCACAAGGGACTCCTGAAGTATCTGCTTACGGGACATCCGGGAACCATTGTGATAGCGCCGCACTTCTGACTTAGCCTGCGTGCGCTAAGCGGCAACTGGCGGTCGGCGCGCCGGTCCGCCGCTGACGATGACAGGCCCTCAGGGCTGCGGCGCTCTGGGGAGTGAGGACTCGAACCTATCCAGGTGATGCTTCTCACCTGCTGCTTTACCAAGGTGCCCGATTTATGCCCCCGATTCGATCCTGTCGGGTCCTACTCGATGCCGCTCAATCCAGGGTGGTGCAGCGAACGCTGCACCACCCACCGCATTCAGGTGGATACGAGCGGTCCTTCGATGCACACCGTACGCGGCCGTGAAGGCAACGGCTCTAGCGACGCTGACCCCAAATGGTGGAGCCCGCGGGGGATGAGCGTCGCCATCTCGACACCGTGACGCTGCGTGAACACTAGCCGCACCGTGGGCTGCACCAGCAGCGTCGAAAGACCGTCGAGGGCTAATCTGAGCTGGTGGTCCCGAGAGATGACACAGCTGCTGCTGCGGAAGGCTCGCCGTATGCATCTGGCGGTGGAGGAACGGTGCTGGAGCACCGCTACGCCGCCGTTCTCCTCACCTCTCTGCTGACCGGTGATCCTCTGGAAGAGCTCGGCGACCCAGTGCTCGTACCGGTGGAGATCAAGCTCCAGGCGAGCCAGTTCAGCAAGGTCGACGACATTCTGATCACCGCACGGCCGCGACAAGACGGTGAAGAGTTTCGGGTAGCCATCGGCGTCCGGCGCGACCCCAACGTCGTGCCGTCCAGCAACGCGGCAGTGGCGTTGATCGGCACTTACCTGCGCGAAGTCACCGAGCACTGGGGCGAGATCCAGGCGGGCCGCTACCGGCTTGCACTCGCGGTCACCGACCGAAATATCCATGGCCACGAGGTAGCCAGGCTCGCCGGTATCGCTTCGGGACGGGGACCAGAAGAGTTCCGCGAGGAGGCTTCTCGCTCGGGCCCCACGAACAGCAAGATGCGGGCGAGGCTGGATCAGTTGGACCAAGTTGTGGCTGAGGCCGTGTCCCACGGTATCGAAACGCACGGTGTTCCAGCACGGGAGTTGACCTGGCGTTTGCTGTCTGCCCTGAGGGTTCATCACCTTCGTCTGGAGGACGGCGACGAGCGGGACTACACCCAGGCGGTCAGCAGCCTCCGCAGTGAGGCTGCTGAGGACACCGCAGGGGCGGCGGAACAGGTCCTGAGCCGCATCGAGCATCTTGTCGGCGGCTGGGCCCCGACTGCCGCTCAGGTCACCGAAGCCATGCTGCGTCGAGAGCTGGCGGCCCGGCTCAAACCCCGCTTCTCTTCACTTGGCGCAGAAGTGCAACAGGTTGAAGTCGAACCTGATGCCCTGATCCGAGGCCCGGTCGCCCACCTCGGGCTGGCCCCGAACCTTCAGGAAGCCCAGAGGCTGGAGACCGCCGACCCCGCTTCCGCGGCCCGACTCTATGCGCACATCGCGGATGCGCTGGAGACCTCCGTGTGGGCTCCGCTCGCCCTCTCCCTTCGCCAACGGCAGGCCAAGGCCCACCACGATGCCGGTGACCACGCGCAGGGCGTGGCCGCCGACGTGAGCGTCCTGGCCGCCGCGCTACCCATGGGCGACGTCTGGCGTGCGATGTCGGTTGTCCGCCGACTCGTCAACGAGCAGATCGAGGCCCCTGACGAGCTCATCCGCGCGGCCAATGCCCTCGGCGACCTCGCTGCCTTCGAGTACCACCACGAAGTGACCCTGGATGACATCACCGCCAGCATCGACGCCCTCCAGATCAGTGACCCGCACTGTCTGATGGCCGTCACCTGGTTCGCCGAGCACGCTGCCGCTACGGACCGGACAGACCTGCTGCGGTCGCGGGTTGAGGGCTTGGCCGAACTCTCCGCCTCGACAGAACAAGGTGATCAGATATGGCGGGCTCGGCTGCTGGCCTGCCTGGCTGACGCCGACCAGTCCGGCGCCATGTGGACCGCTCTCGCCCGCTCCGCTCGATCCGAGTATCCCCCGTCGCTCACGGCGCTGCTTCTCGCGCGCCACGCCCGGTATCTGGCCGACGCCGGGCAGGCCCAAGACGCTCTGGACCGATACGACGATGCCATCGAGCGTGCCGTTCAGCAGCGTAATCATGAAGACGCTGCGGCATGGACCGAGGCCCACAACCTCGTGCGGATCCGTTACGGCCTGCAAGCCACACGAATCAGTGACGCCTACCCCACCGCCACCGCACTGCGTGCCGCGGGCGGCGGCAGTGTCCTGCCCGAGCCCTTCTCGGCCCGCGAACGCGCTCTGGGACGAGTTGCGAATCACGCTCGGCCAGCCGAGACTCTGCAAGCCCTCGCCCAGTACCTCCGGCAGGCTGTCGCGACGGCGAGCTGGCTGGAGGAACACGAGGCCCGCGAACTACTTGGACGCTTCCACCTGGATCACGGCGAGATTACTGCCGCCATCGACCACTTCGTCGCCGCCGGCTCCCACGAACTCCTCAACGCTCTCGACGCCCGGCTGCCCGAGGAGCCGTTCCACTTCCAGGTTGCCGACAACTGGACTGCCCACCCTCGATGGAGACGGCACAGCGCGCTTACCGCAGTGCGTGCTACGGCAGACCTGCTCCCCGACGAGCAGGCACGGGCCTGGGTTGACGTCACCCTTTCCGAGATCGCCGATGACCACGAAGTTCCTTTTGGCACCCGCAATGTGCGTCGAGCCGCCTTCAGTGCCTTCGCTGGCCTTGCCGACGCTGCCGACACACAGCAGGCACAGCGCTTCCTCGACCTTACGGGTCTGGTACCTACCGGTCCCCGGCGCCGCCACCGCGGTGCGGAGCAGGACTACGCCCAAGCGCTCATCCGTATCGCCATCCGCCACCCCGGTCCGCAACGTGTGGAAGCCGTCGACCGGATGTGCCAGATCCTCTTGACGGATGCGTTCGCCGCCAACGTGATCCTCGGCCGCGGCGAAGATGCGCTCCGTCTCCAGCCCTCGGTGGTTAGCGAACGGTGCACCGCGGCGGCGGCCGGCGGCAGCACTGAGGCTGCCCTGGTGCTCCTTCTGGCCAACGCTCCCGCCGACAGCGCCCGGCCGCTGGCTCAGAAGCTGCTCACCCGCGGCCTCGGCCGACAGGCCGAAACCGATCCGAACCTTGATGCCTCGCCCTCTCAGGCTGCCTTCCTCATCGGCCGACTCCTGCCCACGGCCGATCGCGAGTCCTATGCCGACGCTCTCGCTCAAAGAGTCCGGAGTCACCACCACACTGCTCAACAGCGCCAAGAGGCACTCGACGCCCTCAACATCCTCACCGCCTACCTTTCGCCCGAACAGCGTGCCCGCCATCTCGACATCGCGTTGGACGCCGCCCGGGGACGCCTCGACGGCAGCGCCCGAGACGAACTCAACGCTACGCACACCTACGACCGTTTCCAGCTGGACATGGGGACCACCACCCTCCGCTACCACGGCCTGAGCGCGGCAGGCCACATGGCCCAGACCCCCAGCAACACAGAAGAGATCATCGAAATCGCCCTTCCACTCCTTGCCCAGCCAGACGGCCCGGCGGAGAGTCTCATCGTGGAGGCCCTCGCTCAACTGCCGTACAGCCAGCACCTCCTGCCGCTCCCCGTACTAGCCGGGCACCCCTCACCCTGGATCCGTGCCCTGGCCGCCCACATCTGGTGCACCACCGACCAGACAGCAACAACAGCCCACCTCGTCGACCACCTCGCGGCCGACGCCAGCCCCCGCGTCCGCTGCACTCTTGCCCGCGAACTCCCCGACGATGAGAAGTACGCCGCCCTGCGCGAGGTGCTCCGCCAGGACTGCCGCCGGTCCGTACGAACCGCCGAAGAATCGAGTCACACGCCCAGCGAGCGGCCTCAATCCGAGCAGTGTCGAGGCACGTCTCCTGCATGACACAGCGTTGTTGGGCCGCTGTCGGCGCCTGTTCCATGAGCACTCAAACGGCAAACAGATTGACGCATCATCAGGTCGCTGCGTTTTTCCGCCGAACGTTCAGGGCCCCTCAATCAAGCCGAACTTCGTAGGATTGGCAGCCCACTTCCCGGCGTTCGCTAGCCCAGCCTGCATGGAACAGGGCACCATTGTCCCAACGCCGTAGCCCGCCCTCAGGTACGGCGACGGGGAGGGCTAGCATGCGCAATCCGGACTCGGTCAAGTATGAGTGTGCCGACTGTGGCGCCACCACGAAAGTCAACGGTCGGACAGGTCGCCTCTATTCTCATCAGGTCCCAGGCAAGGTCACTGTGTGCTCAACATCAGGCACCTTCGTGACAGTCGGCCAGGGCGGAGAACCGGTTCGGCTTCCACCACTTCGGCCACAGCCGGCGTCAGTTCACCAGCCAGAACGGCTCGTCGTGGACGAGCGTTCAACCAGCGTTCGGACGGTGCAAGGCGGGCTGCCCGGTCTGGGTAAGCGACGCTGACCTGCCTGGCCCTGTTCTCGTATCGCTGCCGCTATCTGACAGTCAGCTCTCTGTAGCCGATTAGCGGCATGCCTGCCTTAAGCGCTCGGGTGACGGCCACGGGACAGAGGGATGAGAACCATCCCAAGTGGCCGAGAGAGGTACCCACATTGAGCAGCTTGCCCGTTCATGAGACCAGCCCCTACGAGGCACTCCGGCAGGGCCGGATTGCTGTCGATCACCTGATGGCGGGGATGCTGGACTCCGGTGGGATGTTTCGTGAGGTCGCGGCGACCCAAGTGCTCCTGTCCACCGCAAGCCCGCGCATCCGGTTCATCGAGTGCACGGCTGACGAGGAGAAGGAGAACGGAGCCGACTGGCTGTGGTGGTGGGTGGTGGACCGGGACGGCACCAGCTACGGGCTCCTGGCCCAGGCGAAGATCATGAAGCCGCACGGCAAACGCTGGAGCATCGACTTCACCTACAAGACACAGAGCGACGATCGAACTCAGATATCAAAGCTGATCAAGGCGGCGAATAGCTTCCACGTCCCAGCGGCCTACGTCCTGTACTGCGGCGACTCGGAGTACCGAGCGACGCTGGAATGCGACCTCGCTCACGACGACGTTCCTTGCAAGGAGCGTGACCGGGTTGGCGTGTCCACCGTCTCCGCCCTGGTGGCGGAGACTGCTGTCAATCTCAAGGGGAAGGACTCGGGGATAGCCGCCTTCCACGATGCCGTCCCCGTTGAGGACATCGCGAGCCCTGACGGGCTTGACACGCCGATCGTGCCCCTCACACGCGAGCTGGCCGAAGACCTCGATCGCTTCCTGCGGCAGCCGCAGAAGGGTTCTCGCCGTGTAGCGAAGGAACTTCTCCGGCCGGTCCAGCGGATCAGGAATGGGCAGTTCGCCGGTGCAGCAGTCATGCAGCGCGCCGCACCGGTCGTTGGCACCCTCTTCAAGGACGTACCCAACGACTACGGGCACTTCTCGGTGCCCTACCTTGCGCACATGCTGCGGGGCCTGCGGGCCGAAGTCCCCGACTACGTGCGCGACGTCCTGGAGGGTCGGCCCCCTCCGAACTGGGTCACCGACCGCATCGGCGGGATCGTCGTAATTCTCGACGCGGACGCCCTGTCCACCGTTGCGGACCGGATCGCAGACCAGGGCAACGCCGCTTTGGGATCTCCCCACAGCACATCAGCCGCCGCCTGACCACCCTGACCGAGTCGCGTGAACCCAGGACGCCAAGGCCACCATGGTCACTCCGACCGAGAGCCCGGAAACCGAGCCGACAGCCAGCAGTGCCCGAGGGTGAAAGCCTTGCTGAAAGGAACAGCTGGCGGAGCTTCGGTCTGCCGAGAGGTCAACGACAGCAGGTTGAACATGCCGGGACGTTGGCCGAGGCGCGGACGCTGATCTCCCTGTGACTCACGGACGCTCGCCCCTGACGGGAACGAGCCGGGTCACAAAGCCGCGGCGCGGGGCGGCGGATGCTCGATGGTCCAGCGGCGCTCGATGTTCCGGTCCGGCGGCAACACCGGATACTCGATCGCGTATTGCGGGGCCGAGTGCTCTTCTCCGGCCCAAGGCCTCGGCTGGCGAGGGCTGTTCGGCTTCCAGTGCAGCCACGGGTCGTGGAGGGGATGGTGGACGACGAACTGGTCCGCCACATCGTAGGCGACCTCAACCAGGGCCATGCCGACGGCACCCTCAACGTGCAGGAGGTGGTCCGTGCGCTTGCGCGGGTCGGTCAACTGCTCAGCCGGGCTGGGAAGGAACAGGAGCCGGTGCGGGTCCAGGGGCAGCATGATGTCGCTCTGGGCCACGGCGAGGATCTGATCGTCCGCGTCGGGACGGTTCCATACGACCACGGGGACGTCGCTGGTGAGCAGACACATGTCGATGAAGCCCAGCCCCCAGGGGCGGTTGTACAACACGAGCGCCAGGACAGCGATGTTCTCGACGATGTAGCGAAGGTGGGGGTTGTTCGCGGTGATCCAGGCGATGTCGTCAGGGACATCCGCCGCCTCCGCGGATGGCGGCTGAGTATGGGCGAGGCGCTTGCGCTGGCGTGTCGTGCGAAGGATCTGCGCGGCCATCCACCAGGAAAGAGCGCCGCGTTGCTCGGGCGTGAGCGGCCAGTTCGGTGTCAGGGCCCAGTCCTTGTCGTCGAGGATCACCTTGAGGACGGCCTCGGCATTGCCCTCCAGAGCGGTGAACAACTCCTCGCATTCGTGATGGGGCACGCCGTCGATGGTCGTACCCCAGTAGAAGCCACGTTCGGCGCCGATCGCGGTCGTCATCGCCGGGAATGCCTTGTCGGGGTCGTCGAGGCGCCGTACGCGCAGTTCGTACTGCCGACGTGCTCGGTGTTCGGCGAAGTGCCGCAAGTACATCTGGGGAACGGTGTGGTCCCGCGTTCCGCCCGTCTTGGCTGCCTTCTTCCCTGCGGACGCTTTGCCCACCGCTGTCCCTCCCTGCAATTCGATGCTCTGCGGCCAGTGAACAGACACCGCTCGGTATCCGTCAGCGATTTTGACCCTTGGTGTCCGTGACCTGGGCACCGAGCAGCTCTTGGGCGAGGGCGTCCACGCGTCCAGCCAGAGCCGTGCACACCGACCACGCGCTCTCCATGTCCAGCCCGGACAGGTTGGGCAGGTCCCAGTCCACAAAGCGCCACGCCGGCAGTAGAGCGCACGCGTCACCGCAGCCGAGGGTCATACCACGACGCCGACCGCGGCGACGACCTCTGAGGCGACGGGTTTTCGTCGTCGGCGCTCAGCCTTCGCTCGGCAAGCAGCTGCGCACGATCGGGGAGACCTCCGATCCCGGATCTGAGCCGGCGGTGCGGACCTCCACCGCGTCCCCGGCGCGGTGACGCAGGAGGGCGAGGCTGGTGTAACCGTTGGCTGGGCCACGCCAGTACGCTGCTCTTTGCCTCGCACGGCGTCGCGGCGGAACGTGTCTAAATGGGGGCTGATGCCGATGATGGATCTTGAGCTGAAGATCAACCAGGTATGGCATCAAGAGGTCAGGCCTCTCGTAACCGAGGCGTACCGCTGCTACACGACAGGCTCTGCGCGCGCATCCATCGTCCTGACTTGGACAGCAGTGTGCACGGACCTCATCCACAAGCTCTACCAGCTCGCCGAGGATGGGGAAGGCGAAGCCGCGCAGGTCGTGAAGAGGATCGACGACGCCCGAGGCAAGCCTGACCGTGAAGCGATCCGCACGATGCTCGACGTAGAGAACACGATCCTCGATGTCGCTGAGAAGCTCGATCTCATCGACTTCGTGCAGAAGCGCGAGCTGGAACGGCTGAAGGAAGACCGAAACCTGGCAGCCCACCCGTCGCTGCGCCCTCTCGGTGAACTTTTCAGCCCCACCACCGAATACGCCCGGGCTCACCTCACGGCAGCGGTAGAGGCACTGTTGATCCATCCACCAAGCCAGGGTCGCAAAGCCCGCGACCGCTTCCGCGACCATGTGGGAGAGGTGTCCTTCGTTGGCAGCAGCGCCTATATCGCACAAGTCTACTTCGACCGTGTGAAGTCCGGCACCCGGCGCAGCATCGTCGCCTTCGCGGCCAAGGAAGCTCTTCTGGAACTCACGAGTGTTGGCGCACTCAGCAAATCAGTCATGGCCGATCGCTACGCAACCTGCCTCCGCGCCTTCGCCGAGCGAGACCGCGCAGTGGTGCAGCAAGCCATCGAATCCGTCATCGGGCGACTCGGACAACAGCCCCTTGAAGTCCAGATCCGGGCGCTCGCGCGTCTCGGCGACCTCGACGTCTTCTGGGACCAGGTCGACGGAGCCATGCGCAGCCAAATCACGGACTACATCGAGCAGATCAACCTTCCGGACGACCATAGCCCGTTGACCGTCGATCAAACAGGTGTCCTGGGCTTGGTAGAGCTCAAGAATCTCCGAACGGCACTTCCTTCGTTGGAACCGAAATTCCGGGCCCTGTCAGCGTCACAGAAGGCATCAGTGATCAGCCACCGGCCAGGGCCATACTTGGCTGGCTACGTGGCTGACATCCTCAAAGACGCCAAGAGCTGGCGCAGCGCAGAGACCACAGCGCGCATGACGGTTCCTGCATGCGCGCCGTACCTGACCTCGGAACAACTTGGCGACATCCACTCCGCCTGGGCCGCGAACCATGAATGCCGTACGGCGTCAGGGATGCTCGAACTTGCCGTCAGGTTCTTCTCATTGGTCGCCACGCCCCTCCGTAGGGACGGTTCTTGGCAGGATTTCCTGAGCACCGTGCGAGAACTAGAAGAAGAAGACAGCTACTTCCGCTATGACGAGCTCGAACGAGCGATGGCCGATTTCACCGACTCCAATAAGTAGTCCCACCTTCCAACTGCCGTAACAGCGGTCTTCGGCGAGCGAGCGCGCTTGTAGATCTAAGCATCGATTACGCGGATGCCTGACAGCGTAGGAGGTCGCGACCAACCGTCCGTCGGGCAGCGATACTTGATCCGTGCAAGCTGGCTGCACAGGACGGGTGCGCTGTGCGGTAATGGGTGCTGTGCATCAGAACTCGCTGCGGAAGGTCGTTGAGGGCCAACTCCTCCGCCTGGAAGGCAACGCCTTCCAGGACTGCATGGATCGGCTCGGGCTGGAGCTGTACCCCGGCGACTACCAACCGGTGCGGCCCGGAGGGCCCAGGGGCGATACCAAGAACGACGGCTACTGCCCGAAGGCGAGGGTGTTCTTCGCAGCGCATGCCACACGCAATGAACCCCTCCACAAGACCAAGGCGAAGATCCGCGGTGACTTGGAGGGATGCCTTAAAGAGCACCGAGACGTAAGGGTGTGGCGCTTCCTCACCAACGACACCTTGCCGGGTGAGGTCGACCAGTTCGTCGACAACGAGCTTCGCCCCTTGCACCCTAGCGTCACAATCGAGGTCTGGGGGCTCAAGACGCTTGCCTTGGAGATCTGCAACCTCGGGCGGGAGCAGGTCGACAGGATCATTGACGTCTTCTTGTCAGACGAGCCTGAGTTTGACGTCATACCGCTCAGCTGCATGAAGACGGGGCGAGAGCTCTGGCCGATCCTCTCCGGTTGCCTTGGGTGGTTCGAGCACGTCGAGCCAGACGACTGCACCGACGAGGAGCAGGACCTGATCGACAGTGCCGTTCAGACCCTGCGGGACTGGAGCGATATCTCGTCAGATCTAGAGGACTCTCGCGCCTCAGTCCGTGACGCTCAACGCAGTATCACCGCCGTCCTGGAGGAGATTTCAGAAAGGGGGCTCGCTCTCTACGCCGGAGTGAAACGCAACTACCCCTTTGAGGGCGACACCTCGCCGCTCTTGGGGAGTGTGGCCATATTCAAGTTCGCTCGGGTGGCTGTTGGAGACCAGGAATTAGACCGGTGTGAGCGTCGCCCTCAGGTGGACGCGCAACCGGCCCAGGCCCGGGCGACAGTGGGGGCTCGCGAACAGCCCGGCTGGCGACTTCGGGATGTCCGAGATCCCTTCGCTCTAGAGGTCCATCAGGCAATTGGCGAGCCCGATGGTGACCGAGTCAGCTCTCTGCCGGTGCTGCCGGTGTATGTGGAGCGTGAACACGATGCCCTACTACGTGAGGCGGTTCTCCGGGTCCAGGAGGGGCACAGCACGATAGTGACCTTGATTGGTGGTTCTTCCACCGGCAAGACCCGGGCTTGCTGGGAGGCAGTGCAACTACTGCCAGGTGGCTGGCGGTTGTGGCATCCGATTGAGCCAAACCACAGTGAAGGGTTGCTGACGGGTCTGCCTGAGGTCGGGGCACGCACGGTGCTGTGGCTCAATGAGATCCAGCACTATCTGATGACGGGCGACCATGCCGTCGGCGAGCAGCTCGCCGCTGCCCTGCGGGAGCTGCTGCGTTCGCCTGAACGCGGTCCCATCCTGGCGCTCGCCACCGCTCACCCAGACGACTGGGCCCGCCTCACCACCGCCCCAGCGCCTTCCCACGACATCTACCCCCAGGCCCGAACACTGCTCACCGGGATTGGCATCAGCGCACGGATCCCCGACCAGTTCGTGTGCGAACCCTCGGCAATGGCCAGGGCAGCAGCGGCAGACCCGCGCGTCGCCGAGGCGTCGGAACACTCCGATGCCGGGCAGTTCACCCAGTACCTCGCGGGCGTGCCAGCCCTTCTGGAGCGCGTCGACCATGCTCCGCCGATGGCCCGGCGCCTCATCATCGCGGCCGTGCATCTGCGGCGCCTCGGCCACGGTTTGGCACTGCCCCCGCGTGTGTTGGAAACCACCGCGGCAGCCCTCGCCCCTGACCATGAGTGGAATGAACACGGCACCCCAGGGTGGCTCGAGAACGCAATGGAGTACCTTTCCGCCCCATGCCGGGGCGTCCCCGGTCCCCTGAGTCAGATCCGCCCCCGGCCCGGCGCACTCCAACCGGACCAACCTCTCTACCGGTTGTCCGACTATCTCTTTGAAGTCGGCCGCTACGAGCTCCGTCATGACTGCCCACCCACGCCGTTCTGGGACGCCGCCCTGCAGCACGCCTACACCGACCAGGACCGCCGAGCCCTCGCCCGCTCCGCGCACGACCGAGGGCGTGTACGCGTGTCTGCTTCGATCTCAGACGGTACAGATCTCCTCGGCCTGTATGATCCCAGCTCCGCCTACGAGCTGGGACAGGAAGCTGAGAAGGCCCGCGCGGAAAGCGCGCTGGCAAAGATCGGCGAACGGCGGGCGTCCGGGGAACTCGAGCGCGATGCCTTCATGCGCTACATCTACCGACGCCAGGAAGCACACTGTCTCGAACAACTTGGTGAATCGAAGCGGGCCGCAGCCCTCTGGCTTGAGCTGGCAGACGAGGGCTACCCCGATGCCTTCGTGTGCGTCGGGCGTCATCAACTGAAGCTCGGCCAGCGGTCGGAAGCCGAGCAATGGTTCCGCCAAGGCGCCGAGGCCAGTGACGACGACGCCATGCAGGAGCTGGTGTTCCTGCTTGCCGATGGCGGGCTGTTCGATGAGGCCGCCGAGTGGACCGAAAGGATCGCACGGCCCACAGAAGGCGGCGATATCTACGCCTATTCCCGATTGGCCTACTGCTATGAGCGAGCGGGCAATTTCACGCAGGCCAAGGTCTACTTCCGCAAGGCGATCGATGCCGGACTCGTAGACTGCTACCAAGATCTCGTACGACTGCACCATCACGAAGGCGACAGGGAAGGGGCCTGCCGCCTGCAGGCGGAAGGGATCGAGGCGGGCGAGACCACTGGGCCCATGATGCAGGCCGAGCAGCAAGGTGAACACGCCAAGGCCGACGCGTTTGCTTTCACTGCCCGCGATCATGGCACGCTCCAGCCACTTCGGCTGCTGTTGTTGCTTCGGCTGCAGCAGCCCGACACCCTCGCCCTCGCGATGGCGCTCGCACACAAGGCGATCGATGCTGGCGAAGCATTCATCGTCAAAGGGGTAGCCAACGACCTCTCAGAAGCCGGACACCACCAAGCTGTCGACGCCCTGCAACGCATCTTCGACGAAGCCGACGGCCGATGATTGATGCAGCAGCACTTCCCGCCCGCAGTCAGCTGACGAGCGCGCAGAAGCTGCGGATGCTGGGACGGGGCAGTGGGCCGATGCGGTCGGACACTAACTGCAAACGATCATTTAGCTCCGGTCAGCCAGGATCTCCAATACCCTCCGCTCATCGGCTGGCACCCTGCCGTCCTGCTGACCGGCCGGGGCCACGACAACGCCGCCAACGCCGCCCTCAGGCGGATACGTGATCACTGCGCCGAGAACGACGTAGAGCTGGTTCGCGTCGAGAACTTCAACGACCACTATCCGGAGGAGCAGCGGTCCGACTTCTCGCTCACACGCTTCAGCGTCGGCCGCCCTCAGGACCCTGGCCCGGACAGCTGGGCGCTGCCAACGGGCCTGCCGACGACGACGGGGAGGAGCCGCTCCCGCCGCCCTGCCAACAGGCGTCGGACAGCGGCGTGACGGCGCCTGCATCCCCTGATCTTGACGTCTGTCCCTTGTACGTCCCCTGGATCTTGATCTCAACAGCGGAATGGGGGTCACCACTTCGAGTGGCGACCCCCATTCTCACGTTTTCGGGTCAGATCCTTTCTTCCCGCGCAGCGAATGGTGGGGTGGGTGGGACTCGAACCCACGGCCGACGGATTACGAGTCCATTGAGGATCTTGGCGGTCCTTGCCGATCAGTGCCGATTCACGCCGTTCTTGCAGGTCAGGCGCGTGCATCTCTGTCAGCCTTGCCCGGTCCTTGTCGGTTGATTCCTATCCTTGCGGTCCCTCCGTGGTCCCTGCCGCTCCCTGAGAGACTTGCCCGATACGGAATCCTGGAAGTCGCTCCAGCTCAGCGGACGCGACTCGAACCACAGCGCAGCGGATTTCCCTTCCAACGCGCAGAGGCTCCGCCCCGGTACTCGGGGCGGAGCCTCTGCGGCCGTAGTCGCAGGCCAGGAGATCTACGTGCAGGCTAACGACCAGTCACGTACTGCACCAGGGTGAGCTGCCTGATCCTGCTCGATGCGAGGGCTATCCAAACGGACACAAGTGGACTCCTGGTGTCGCGCGTCATAGCCGATAGGAGAAGCGCAGGGCGCCGCCCTCCTCGCGGTAGCGGCCGCGTCCTTGCTTACCGAAGGGGTTCGGGAGCATGTGGATGTCCACCCGTTCCGGGGCGAGGACGGAGGTGACCACGAGAAGCCGCCAGCGTTCATTGCCTGCGTGCTGCTGCGCCGCGCGTACCTCGCTCTCCCCCAGTTCGATCTGGCCACCGTCGCCTCGAGTCGCCTTCACCTCGAACATCATGGGCCGCTTACCAGAGCCGACCTTGAAATCGAACCCGAGGCCGTCGTCTCCGGACGGCCCGGGGAATGCCTTTCGGCGATTGCTCGACACCCAGCTGGTCTCGTCCATACCGGCGGAGTAGCGCCCGCGGAGCCAGTGGTACGCGTACCACTCCCCCATGTATCCGAGGGCTTCGCGCTGGGCGGGCGAGAGCCCAGCGTCCGAGGCGCTGCTGTACCGCCTTCCGCGCCGGCGATCGGTCGCGGGCGTCCGGCTTGCGGGTTCCATTGGCTGGAGCCGGGTGAAGATAGCGCGGCCACTTGAGAGTCCGGGGACTGCGCCGTTGTCGAGGGCTCGCTGGAGCTCGACAGTCAGTTCGGTGAAGTCGCCCGACTGCACGTCGAATTCCCGGCCGCCGACGGAGAGCATTCTCCGTCGGCGCTCCCGCTCGCGACGCTCGTGTTCCGCCGCGTTCCGCACCCGGTCCAGGTCAACCGTGGTCAGCCCGTGCTGGCCGGGATCGGTCGTCGCTGGCATCCCGTCCGGCCAATGGCCGAGAACGGCCAGCCAGGCAACGACGTCGTCTGGGGTGAGGAGCCGGAAGTCCAGCGCGCCGGCCTCGTCAAGGTGCGCGGTGATGCTCTCCGCCGGATTGGCACCGGCCAGCGCCGCAGGTAGCGGGCGCCCCGCTGCATTGACTAGAGCGACGAGGTCGGCGGCCGTGGCGGCGATCACTCGGTTGTTTCCGCTCCGCACCTGGTCGATTGCCGGAAGAGTGTCGCCCTTGCGGGGAGCTGGTTCGCCCAGCCGCAGCGTTAGCTGCTCTTCGACGTGCCGCTCCAGCAGCTCGCTGCTGGCCGTGTCCACGGTGTACGCCCATGCCGCCGGGGCCGTGATCCAGTCCAGTGAGCGCAACGACGGCCAGTCCGCCAGCGGGCGCCGTGCGTCGAAGTCGTTCTTGGCTGTCCAGCGCAGCCGGTTCACAAGCTCCTTCTTGTGTAGGTCGAGGTAGCCGCGTACTGCCTCCTCGTGGGCCTCCGCATGGCTGATCGGATCATGGTGTGGCGCCCGAGACTGCAGTGTGTCATTCAGCGCGGCGAAGTCGATCCCGAGGACGAGCCGCAGTTCGTCGATGCTCCGGGCCGTGCGAGCCCGAGCGATGAACTGCTCGGGTGGCAGCGGTAGTTCGTCTGCGTATTTCTCGAGCTTGGCCTGGAACTCCCTGGTGTCGCGCGGCGGCGGCACGGTCAGCAAGTCCGCCGTATCGGCACCGAGGATGTGAACGAGGAAGGGATGGCATCGCTTCAGGACCACGCCGATGGCTCCGTCGATGCGCCGGCTGGTTTCCTCAATCTGATGGACCATGACTCCGAGGGCTTCGGCGAGCTCGTCTTGCGCGGGTGAGCGCAGATCGGCGTGGCAGGACGCGAGCTGGAGGGCGGCGAGGCGCAGCCGGATGCCGAATTCCCGGTGTCCGAGCAGATCGGCGAGCGCCTCCGAAAGCCGGGCTACCTCCGCCCAGTCCGGGTCCGCTTGCCGGGCCAGCAGAAGGGGGTGCTGGGGATCGGCGAGGGGCAGCATCCCGCCGAGTCGGTCCGGCATCGTCACGGTACGGCCGTCGAGTTTGATCTCCCAGGAGCCGTAGCGGTGCATCCGGATACGGCGGACGGCGGACGTCAGGTCGGTCAGTTCCGCCTCGCTCGGTCGAGGGCCGTCCGCCACGTGGTCGGCGAGAACGCCTACGGCCAGGGTGAGCCAGGGCAGACGGTCCACGAGCGGCTCGCCCATGGTGGCGGGATTCACTTCCTCACCGTCGACGGTCACTGAGAACGTCGCGTCATCGACGTGCCGGACTGCGTTCGGACGGCCAAGCCTGAGGCGTTCGGCGACCTGCGCGGCGACGCCAGGAACCACCAGCAGCGGACACTCCATCTCGCGTACCAGCCGGCCGGTCAGGCCGTCGCGCTCGCCACTGACGTACAACACTGTGTCTGTGCCCTTCAGTTCGGACAGCGGCACGGCTACCAGCCGCTGCCCCGACTCGGCGAGCAGGACTGCGTCCTCAGGCAGCACGCCGTATGGCTGCTGCACAAGGTGCTTCCAGGCTCGCTCGTTGGTGCGCTGCGCGGCGGGCCGGTCCTCGCCGCTGACCGCGCCCTCCGCCACGAAACGCCCCAACGCGGAGACGAGGCGTGCGCTGTCCCTTGCGTGATCCCAGGTGGGCAGCCCCATGGAGCGCAGCCGGGTGCTGACCTTCTCCGGTTGGAGCAGATGACGTATGCGGTGGTCGACGGTCGGCGCGTAGGCAGGTTCGTCCTCCAGCCCGGGCGGGCAGTGCCAGGCATCGGCCGGCCGTACGAACCGTACGGCCCGGCTGCGGTCCCGTACCGGAAGCCATGGTTGCTCCCTGATGAAGGCGGCCAGGGGTGTCAGCACCTGCTCCTGGTCGTCCCTTCGGCTTCCTGCACTAGTCCATGTGCTGGTGAAATACGCGTCCCTCCAGTAGGCGAGAGCGTGTAGGACGAGCCTCGCGTACGCCAGTCGGGCGCTTTCGCCGAGCCGGCTGACAATGTCCTGGCCCGGGATCCGGTAAGCAGGGGTGCCGGTGTACGGCGTTTGGGGATAGCGCGCATTGGACCGCCGACGGTCGATGTGCGGCTCCCACTGCACCACTACCTCGGCGGGCACGTTCGCCATGCGGACCAGCGGGCGGGTGGTCAGTTCATGGCCGTCCGCGCGCGTTGTGGCCCCCCTGGTGGAGATCGGGATCAACCCGTCGGTCACCCCCACTTCGCTCAGGAACGCCCGCCACTCGTCGGCCGCTTCCCCTCGCTTGACGAACGCGTCCGGTGCCGCGATCAGTCGCTTGGCGATCCATCTGAGGCTCTGGGACGCCTCCTGTCCAGCGGTGACAACTGCAGCCAGATCGTCCCCGGTGGTGCCCTCCCACCCTCGGCCGAAGGCCGCGCCGTTCGCCTCGATCAAGGCACCGTCCGCGGACGGCACGTACAGTCCCAGCGACGAGGCCGCAAATCCGCCCGGTGACCGCCGCGACCGCCACAGCCGAAATACGAACCGGAGGGCTTGGACGCGCAGCTTGTGGTCCTTGCTTTCCACAAGGGCACGGCTCACATGTTCCAGCAGGCCCTTCATATCGAAGGGCCGGACGAGCCCGGCGCTCTCAAGGAAAGTGCGGGCGGGCAGGCGCCGTACGTGCCCCGTGCCATCGGTCCAGGTAAGGCCTGGGTGCAGGTAGAAGAGCCGCTTGCCGAGCAGTGCGGGAACCGACAGCGCCTCCGAGTCGTCTGTCTCCCCTCGCACAGGCTGGAAGAACGCGTCACGCCGAGCCCGACGTGCGGTCCGCTTGCCTTGCGAACCGCCCTGCCCTGCATCCCCGTTGGCGTGTCGCAGAGTTCCGTCGTCGGCCAGGAGCAGCCTCTTGCCGCGCAACACGCGGCCGTCTTCCTCGAAGAGAGCAGCCAAGTCGTCGTACACGGCGTTCCATACGCCGACGGGCTCGCCAACCCCGGACTTGGGCAAGGGGAGCGTAGCGGCCATCCGCTCCACGTGATCAGCGAGCGCCTCCGGTGTCGGCTCCCAGGGGCACTTCAGCCCCTTGCACATCACGGCAAGTCGCCTGAGACGATCGGTGCCGAGCTCCGGGTCGGCAACCACGGCACCGGCCTCGTGCGCGCGCTGTGCCGTGAGCACGGACAAGTTGAGATCGGGCCAGAGGACCGCACGCCGGGGCGAGGCCCAGGTCAGGTGGGGTGCCGCGCCATCGCTGGCGAGGACGGGCACGAGCGGTACGTCGGCCAGCTCGCAGCCGTGCACATGCCGGGCCGCTGTGACCAGCAGCCCAGCGGACCGGTGCCCGTTCTCCCAGCTCACCAGGTCTACCGCCACCTGCCGAAGCCGCAGATGCTGCACCGTGCGCAGCCGCGCGGAGGCGGCCAGACAGGTCTCGGCGAGAGCGTCAAACAGCATGGCGTTCAGCGGGTGTTCGCGGTCGAGGTCGGTCCGGTCCATCTTGGTGAAGAACGGGGCGTTGACGTGCCCGGCGAAGGGTGTCGTCACGCCCTCGCCCAGCGGCAGGAAGGTATAGGTCTGTCCGCGCCGTGTTTTCCCCGCGACGGCGAGTGGTGCAGCGATCTCGATCACAGCAGACTCGGCCCACTGCCGCCACTTGTCATCGAGGAGGCCGAGGCCGACGGCTTCCACGAGCGTCTGGTCCAGTCGCTCCGGCGCCACCCTGCCACGCGCGACGAGGAAAGCCCCGGCCGGTCCCAAATCCACTTCCGCGAAGAAGAGCGCGGCGGTCGAGGCGTCCTCATCCTCGGGAGCGAACGAGCGTTCCACGCGAGTGAGTTCATGGATATCACGCACCTCGCCCTCAACCCTGCGCTCGAGTGTCAGACGAGTGAGACGGTCCAGAAACAGCATGATCGGCGCCTTGGCCTCAGCGAGCTCCACCAGCCGGAGGCGAGCCTCGGCGCGGGCGGCCTCGCTCTGCAAGGGGATCCGGACAACAGTGACGTGCCCCAGCTTAGCCAGCTCGGCGCAGACCGGGGGCACTTGCTCAACCGGGAACGGAATCTGGAACGGTGGAAATTCGGCGACCGCTCTGCGCGCCGTGTCCGCGTCCCCGAGAAGCTGCTCTACGTCGCTCTCCCGAGCAAACCGAAAGCAGTAGCCGTCCAGTTCCGAACCGCCCGGTCCGTCCGGATCAGAGCTGTAGATTTCGGGCCCCTTGCTGATCAGCAGGACGCTCCGGAATCCCACGCCCTTATTGCCGATCCCCTCTCCGATGACCTTCGAGCTCTGGGCGATCTTGCACACGTCCTCAACGTTCTGCCAGGTGAACGGTCTACCGCCATTGGCGACATACAGCGTCCCCCACTCGCCCTCGTCCTCATCCAGCAGCACGTGCACCTGGCCGTCACGGCGCTCCCTGGGGTGCGCGTCATGAGCGTTCTGCAGCAACTCCAGCAGGAAACGTCCGGCGTAATCCCGGGCGCTACTGAAGGACAGAGCACGCAGTTGGAGAGCCGGCCGCCATCTCGTCGGCCGTCGCCAGTCTTCCAGCACTCCGAGGGCGTACTCCTGGAGTTGCTCCGCACACGCGTCACGGGTCATGGTCCCCCCTCGCCTAAGCGTCGGAACGGACCGTATCCCGCCCCTGTGACACCTATCGTTCACAGGCCATGATCGGGTGAAGATCGCCCGATCGGCTTGACCTACGCACCATCGAGAACTTCCCCGTCAGGGCCCGCGGGCAGGGACGACCCAGTAGCGCCCCATGCCCTAGCAACCAGCCCCGCGAGCCTACGGGGACTACTACCTGTCTCGGCGCGACGCAGATTCCCGGCACCGAACGCACCACCATCACCCTTTTGGGTCATTTGTACTCAGAATGCTGCCGCACCGTTCGAATATGTGATACCTCCTGAACTCCCCTCGCTGGTAGGTCCGTTCTCCGGTGCCAGCCCACAGCGATCGACCGCAGTCGTGGTGAGGCGGCAGTACGGAGCTGTGGTGGGTGAAGGCCGAGGGATGGTCCCGGGTAACCGGCGGAAGAGCGGGGGCGAGGATGGAACGCAAGCATTTGGTGTACGTGCTGCCGGGAATCGGTGGCAGCGTGCTGGAGCGATCGGAGGCTGGCAAGCAAGCCGCCAAGACAGTGTGGGATGCAGGCTTCGGTGACATCGCAAGCCTGTTGCGGCGTTCGGATCGACTGGCTGTGGATGAGCCGCTCAGGCCGACAGGTCTGATCCGGTCGAAGCGGCTGCTGCCGGGCTGGACGGTGATTCCGGGCTACGAGCGCCTGTGGGCGGGGATGCAGGCCCTGCCGGGTGTGGTGATGGACATGGGGCATCCCGATCACCGCAACCCGCAGGCGAACGTGGTCCTGTTTCCCTACGACTTCCGTCTCGGCATCGAGCATGCCGCGAAGCTTCTGGCAGCGGACGTCCACGAGCGGCTGAAGGACCTCAGCCCCTCCGAACGGGCTGGCCGGGTGGTGGTGTTGGCCCATTCGATGGGCGGCCTAGTCGCCCGGTATTGGCTGGGCCCGCTGGAGGGCTGGCCTCTGTGCCGGTCCCTGGTGACCCTGGGCACTCCGCACCGCGGCGCCCCCAAAGCCCTGCAACTGCTGGCCAACGGCGTCCGCTTGGCGGGCGTACGCCTGGACGGGGCGAGCGACCTGCTGAGGACGTGGCCGTCGGTGGCGGAGCTGCTGCCCCGCTACCCCATGATCTGGGACACAACAGCCGACATGGCCCGCTACCCCCACGACCTACCTCTGCCGGAAGTGGGCAAGTTGGCGGAGGCGGGCTTCGCGTTGCATCAGGACATCGGGCGGGCCTGGAAGACGATGCCCCGCACGGGGGCGGAGCCGCAGGTCGTACCGCGGCTGGGCTGGAGCCACGGCACCGCAGGATCCGCCACCTGGGATGGCCACAAGCTCACCGTGAGCAAAGATCTCCCCACCTGGCTGGACCTTGAGGGATGGGATGAGGACCACGGCGACGGCACGGTCCCGGCGCTCTCCGCCGTCCCGGTCGAGATGAGTGGGCACGACACCACCCGCGACTGGCGGACCCGCGACCGGCACGGGCCAATCGCCTCCGCCAAATGGATCCCCGCTCTCGCCCAGGCCTATGAGGCCCGGAAGACGTTGATGGCCGCTCGCGGCAACGAACGGGACACCTCTCTCGGCCTGGACCTGGACGAACTCCACGCCACGGGAGAGCCCGTTCCGCTGCGGGTGCGCCTGCGGGGCGACCGCCTGCCCGACGAGGTGTCCGCCACCCCAGCCTCCCTCGCCCTGTGGGCCACCCTCCGCCCGGCGGAAGGCCGACGCACCCCGGTCGCAGAGGTCCGGCTGGACTGGGACGAGGCCACAGGCAGTTACGTCACCCACTTCCCCGGCCAGCCAGCCGGGTTGTACGACATCGAGGTGGCGGTGCAGGAAGTGCCCGGCATCGGCGACCTGGACGCCTCCGACACGGTGGCGGTGGTTGCCCCATGAGTATCTGGCCCCGCTGGTCGATGGAGGGCGAACCCGCCGCGCTCGCCAAGTACGTTCTACCCGACGAGGTCGCCGCGTTGGTGCGCCTACCCGGGCCCCCTGCCAGGAGCCGGATCGCTCAAGTCCGGACCGTGTACGAGGCCCTGGCCGATGCAGGGATCACCTACTCCCACGAGGCGCCTTCCGACGAACCCGACCGCCAGGTCATCCGGGATCCCGGCGAAGTCCTCTGGTCCCCCAAGCACGCCACCTGCCTGGACCTGACCCTCGTCATGGCCGGAGCCTGCCTCCACGCGGGCCTGCACCCACTCGTCCTGATTCTCGATCCACCCGAGACCGGGAGGGCCGCCCATGCTCTCCTGGGCGTGTGGGTCGGCGATCCGCCTCCCGACGGTTTCCAAGTGCCGGACGCGGATGTGTGGTCCGCCCCGCCGGAGGACTGGCTGGGCCTGGTCCAGCAGGACATCGGCGGACGCCCGCGCCCCTTGCTGCTGCTCGACCCAGTCGGTATCGCCCAACCTCTGCCCGCCAGCCCAATCCTGGGCGCTCGTGCGTCCTTTGCTGATGCCGTCCGTGCCGGGGTCGACTACGCCGCTACGTGGAACTGGCGTCTAGCGGTTGACGTCGGCCGCGCCTGGCGCGCCCAGGACACTCACACACCCGCCAACAGGCCCCAGGATCAACCACTGCGCAGTCCGTACGTGGAACTGGATCCGCGCGTGCACCGGCCGTTGGAGGTCCTCAAGGCCGAGCACGCAGTTGTGCCCTTCCAGGCCCGCGACGAACTGACCGTCCTCACCCACTTCTGCCGCACGATCGCCGAAGGACCCCACACCGGCATCACGCTCATCCACGGCGCCGGCGGCGCCGGCAAGACCCGCCTCGCCCTCGAACTCGCACACCAACTGGACACCTACGAGGGCTGGTACACCGGCTACCTGCGCGAGAGCACCGACGGAGATGACTGGCTCGGAGCCGTCGTCTCCCCCACCCTCATCGTCCTCGACTACGCCGAGGCCCGCCCCGCCGACGCCCAGCGCCTGCTGACCATCCTCAAACGCCGCACCGAACGCGGGGCCACCCCCGCCGTCTTGGTGATGACCGCCCGCTCCGCCGCCGGCCAGTGGCTCACCAACCTGCGCCGGGCCTGGGAGCGCGACGGACACCTCTGCCGCGAACTAGCCCCCTTGGAACTACCGCCCGAGCACCCCGACGGCTCCGCGCTCTTCCGCCGGGCCATCGAGGCATTCGTCGAGGAACCCGGCTCTGTCGATGTATCGGCAGCCGAGAGGGCAACACCTGTGGAGTGGACCACCCTGGACTACATCCTGCTGGCCTACCTCGCCTCCCGCAGCTCCGGCAAACTCCCCAACAGCCGAGAGGAGTTGTATGAGGAAGTCCTCGACCACGAACGCGGCTACTGGACGCAGACCTATCGGCAGGTTATCGGTAACACGGCAGACGCTCCCATAAAAGTACTCAGCCGTGCTGTGGCCTGCCTGACACTGCGTGCCCCAACGACCCATATTCAGACGATCGCCGCACTCCGCGCGGTAGAAGAACTCGCCGACGCCGTCCAATGGCGCGAGGCAATCCGCGCCACGCTCACTGTGTGTCTGCAGCCAGGCCCAGGCGAAGCACTCGTTCTGCGCCCGGACCCGATCGCGGATCATCTGGCCCTGCGTGAATTGCGTGATGACCCCAACCTCCTCAATCGTGCCTTGGACGGTCTGGAACCGGAGCCACTGCTGGAGGCGCTACGCCAGCTCAACCGTGCCGCTTCGGCCCACCCCGGCACAGCCGCCAATCTGATAGCCGCCTGGACTGAGGGTGAGCCGGGCCGCTGGCTACATGTTCTCCGAGTCGCGAGCGAACAGAGCGGCAGTGCTCTGGCCGCGCTCTGCCAACTGATCGACGCTGATCCGGCACCGGCATGGCTCGATGACCTCTCCCAGGCCATCCCTTTCATGTCAGTGGGACTGCCCCAACTCGGACTGCAGGCAGAGTCCCGACGTCTGACTGAACTCCGTTCCTCCGCCAACCCCGCGCCCGCAGACCTCGCGGTACTGCTCCAGCGTCTCGGTCAACGCCAGGCCAATATCGGAGATTATGACAGGGCGATAGCCACTGTAAGAGAAGCGGTGGAGATCCGCCGAGCCTTGGTCAAGGCTGACCCAGTTACGCACCTCCCCGAACTCGCAGCGTCGCTCAACATCCTTTGCGGGGCGCAGAGTGATCTCGGAGACCACAAGGGAGCACTGGCCTCCGTTAAGGAGGCAGTAGAAATCCGTCGAACATTGGCCCAGGCCGACCCAAGCACGCACCTACCCGACCTCGCCATGGTTCTCAGTAACCTCTCCGTGCTGCAGCGTACGCTCGGCGAGCGTGAGGGGTCGCTGGCCACTGTTGAAGAAGCGATAGAGATCCGTCGCACCTTGGCTCAGGCCGATTCAGGCATGCATCTCGCCGGATTGGCAACCACTCTCAATAACTTGGGCGCGTCACAGAGCGACCTTGGAGACCACAAGAGAGCACTGGCCTCCAGCGCAGAAGCAGTTGAGATCTATCGCGAACTGTTTAAAAATAGTCCGACTGAAATTCTCCCCGACCTGGCAGCCTCCCTCAACAACCTCTCGGCTCAACAAAGTAAAACTGGAGACCCCGGCGGAGCCCTCGCTTCCATCACAGAAGCCGTCGATCACTTCTGGGATCTCTCCGTAATTAACCCCGCCACCTTCCTTCCCCGCTTCGCCACAACCCTCAATAATCTATCGACCCTGCAGGGAGACGTAGGAGATCACGAAGGTGCACTCACATCGGCTGATCAGAGCGTGAAAATACAGCGCGAATTGGCGGAAATAAATCCGGTCGCACACTTGCCCGAACTCGCTAATTCCCTCAAGGGGCTTTCCGAGTGCCAGAGCCAATTTGGGGACGCTGCAGGGGCACTATCCAGCGCAGAAGAAGCTGTCGATATCCGACGCGAACTCGCTGAAAATAACCAAAGAGCCTTCCTTCCTGGCCTTGCATCTTCCCTAAACAACCTGTCAAATCGACAGAGCCAGGTTGGCGACAGCACGGGTGCACTCATCTCAGTAAACGAAGCCGTCCACCACTATCAGCTACTAACCAAGGCGCACCCAGAAGCCTTCCTCCCCGACCTCGCCATGGCACTGGCCAACTATGCGCGCTGCCAAAACGAAAACGGAGATCACCCAGGGGCTCTCGCTTCAATAACACAGGCCGTCGACTACTACCGACTGCTGATCGAAAAACAGTCCGCAACCTTCCTCCCAGACCTCGCGATGTCGCTCAACAGTCTTGCCGCATTTCAAGACAACGCCGGAATTCACGCGGAGGCCTTGGCCTCTATCACTGAGGCTGTAGCAATCCGCAGGGATCTTTCGACAGCAAATCCCAAGGCGTTCCTTGCCGACCTAGCCATGTCCCTCAACAATCTCTCGGTCATGCAGGCCATGAACGGCGACCCTGCTGGTTCAGTCGCGCCCATCGTTGAGGCCGTCCGCATCAACCGCACGCTAGCTCGAACCTACCCAGGGGCCTATCTTCCCAGGCTGGCCAGCTCGCTAAGCAACCTCTCCAACCGTCAAAGCGAAATTGGGGACTTGGATAGCGCAATGGATTCCGCCATGGAGGCTCTGACGATCGACCAGAAACTCGCCAAGACCAACTCCGGCGCCCATCTCCCCAACCTCGCAAGCTCCCTACATGACTTCGCAACCCTACTAACCCACAGGAAGGATTCTGAGGGAGCACTCGCCTCCGTTACCAAGGCCGTCGAGATTCGACGCGCCTTGTCCGAGGAAAATGCTGCCGTCCACCTCCCCGCACTGGCCAGCTCCCTCAACAATCTCGCAGGCCGACAGAGCGAAACCGGAAACCTGACCGCTGCACTCGCCTCCAGCACCGAAGCCGTCAACCACTGCCGCACCCTCGTCAAAAACAACCCCACCAGCTTCCTCCCCCACCTCGCCGCCTCCCTCAACAACCTCGCAAGCCGACAGAGCGAAACCGGAAACCTGACCGCTGCACTCGCCTCCAGCACCGAAGCCGTCAACCACTACCGCACCCTCGTCAAAAACAACCCCACCAGCTTCCTCCCCCACCTCGCCGCCTCCCTCAACAACCTCGCAAGCCGACAGAGCGAAACCGGAAACCTGACCGCTGCACTCGCCTCCAGCACCGAAGCCGTCAACCACTACCGCACCCTCGTCAAAAACAACCCCACCAGCTTCCTCCCCCACCTCGCCGCCTCCCTCAACAACCTCGCAAGCCGACAGAGCGATGCGAGCGCGATCACTGCCGCTTGGGAAGACGCCGCAGCCATTTTGGAGGAAAATGTCCTCGCGCAGGCGGAACTCCGCTCCTACTACGCCGGGTATCTGGCCGAAAATATAGGTACCGATTGCGCCCTCAATCAACTCATCCAGGCGAGCCGGGCGGCCCAAACCGGTAGCCCGCATCTGCTACGCCGCACACGGCACCAAATCCGCAACATCGTAATCCGCTACAGCATCAACGACCCGCAACTTCCGAACTGGGCCACCCATCCTCTACCCGACGACTTCCTAGAACTGCTTAATCAGTGGGCCCAAGCTTCCGACTGGCCCAGAATCAAAGCATTTCTAGACGCGCACAGTAGCAAACTCCAGCACTCTGACTTCCAGCACCGCCTCGACTTGACGGCAGCCCTATTTCCGGACGACCCTCACATCAACACCCTCATCGCTTTCCTGGATGAAGCCGAGGCACAGAGTTTTATAACCGTCCTCGAGCGTGGCCAGCGTGAGCACGAAGCACGCCTTCTCCTTGAAAAATGGGTCAATACCCCGACGTGGACGGACTCCAAGAAATTCATCGATCAGCATGAGTGTGCCCTACGCACACCAGAGATCCAGGCCCTCCTCGTCGGCAGCGACGCCCCTGAGGCACGCCGACACCTGGCCATTCTCCAGCTCGCTGAGCAGGTTCCCCTTGACGAGGTGTATGAGATCGTCACCGACAAAGAGTCATCCACCGAACAGGCTTTCCACGCTATGGATCAAGGAGACATTCCGCGTCTACGCAGCATCCTGTATGCCCACGAACGCCCACTGACAGGCATCACTGGAGCACTCTTCGCAACGGTCATAAGCACAGCTGACGGCCACAGCGGCCAAGCCCGCCGTCTCGCAAAACTGATCGCCCAGCACGGCACGCCCATCCAGCGCCGTGCCTACGCCATCCGTCTGCGCACCCTGGCCAAGCACGATCACGAACTCGCTTTCGCAACTGAGCTCGCCGCCCTCATCGACCCCGACGACAACTCCTGACAAGGCACCCACACCCCGCAGCCCCAACCCCACACCGACCCGCAGCTGAGCGCGGCTCGCCCTTCCCCCGGCGGATAGCGCACGCTGGGCGATGGCAGGTCTGCCGAATAAGCACAGCCCAGCTCCGGCCGCCACCCGCGAGATGACGCCCTGGGGTACACGGAGCCGCCGCACGCTCGGTCGGTCGGTCGGTCGGATCAGAGGGTGCATCACCCAGTACCCCCGCGGCCTCGGTCTCCAGCCGGCGGAGCACTACAGGGTCGCGGTGCTCCAGCAGGGCCGTTTTCAGTACGGGCCGTTTCCGGTGCAGCACTCCCGTCAGATGACCGTTGCATACCGGTCCCTCGACGAGCAGCGTCTCGAACGTGACCTTGCTCGGCTCAGCAGCGCCAAGCCCCACACATGGAACCTGCTGCCAGAGCACCCCAGGCCGGGGGCGGCGGAGTCAGTTACACGCCTTTACCGAGACTCTTCGGCCTCAACACGGCCTCACGATCTTGAAATGAAGCCCGAGAGGCTCGGCGCAGACAGTCTACGACAGCCACAAACGCTCGCATCGTCGCAGGTCAGAGGAGTCCCCTCCTCCCCTAGCTGAACCGCGCCTCAAACTCATGAGCAGCGGATTCAGTCCCTTCGGGCAAAGTTGACGTCCCGCCAGGACAAATTGAACGTTTCCGCACCCATGAGGGCTGGGGCTGTCAAGGGGCATGAAGGGCCGTCCCGGCGTGTGGGGATGTGTGTGCGCAGGGTTGGTGGTGTTGGTGACTCGCACGCACCCATTCGATCCCGCCCGCGAGGGCGGGATCATGACCTTGCTTCGGGGGCCGGGCTGCTCATTCAGATCATCGAGCGCGGCGTGGCCGGCTCATGCGGAAAGGCGAGCTCGCCCGGGGCTTGGAGTCCCGTCCCGTCGGTGGTGTCGTCATGTCGGGGTGCGCGCCTCCTTGGCCGTCTGCGCGGCCTCGGCCTCGCGCAGCAAGTGGTAGGCGTGGGTGAGGAGTTTGCGGGCGATCGCCGTGGTAGCGATCTTCTTGCCGCGGCGCTGGGACAAGCGCACGTAGGTAGCGGCGTAGACCGGATTCCGCTTGGCGGTCTGTGCGGCCTCACACATGATCCAGCGCAGCCACGGGTCGCCCTGTTTGGAGATGTGCCCATAGCGCACGGTGCGGTCCGAGCCACGGACGGTGGGGGTGAGCCCGGCCCAGGAGGCTGGCTTGCGGGCCGAGGAGAACCGGGAGACATCACCGATCTCGGCGATGATGATCAGCGCGGTGAGCGGGCCGACACCGGGCAGTGCCCGCAGCGCCTTCACCCGTGGATCGGCCTTGGCGGCCCGGGCCAGGGCCGCATCCGCCCGGTCGATGACCACCTGAAGTGCGTCGATGACCTCCAGCAGGTCCCTGACCACGTGCCGGGAAGCATCCGGCAGGGGCAATCCGTCCAGCCAGACCCGGCCGGGGGCGCTCCAGCAACTGGACGCGCGGTCGCAGCCGTGGTGGGCCAGCACCGCGTGGATCCGGTTGCGCAGCAGCGTGCGCAGCCGCACCAGCTGGGCCCGGTGGCGCAGCACCGCCCGCTCCTCGCGCACCTGCCGCGGAGCGATCCACGCCTCCGGCAGCAGATCCGAGCGCAGCAGATGGGCCAGAGTCGCGGCGTCGACCTTGTCGTTCTTCAGCCGGGCCGAGGCAATCGCCTTGCACTGCAAGGGATGCGCCATATGCGTCGCCTCGAACCCGTAGTCCTGGAGCAACTCGATCAGCCAGCCCCAGCCGAACGCCGCCTCGAACGCCACCGGCGTCCCCGCCGGCAGGTCCCCGATCACGCCCAGGACGGCCTCCCGGCCGTTGGGCACGTTCCGGTTCACCGCAGTCCGGCCGCCCTCATCCATCACAGCGATCTGCGACCGGCGGCGGTGCACGTCGATCCCCACGTAAGCCTGCATCGCGGGCCTCCTGACCCCGCCCGCCCCCACCACGACGGTCCTTCGCATGGACCGAGAGGGGAAGCCCCAGCCCTCATAAGGTCAGGTCAGAAGCTTGCACAGGTGGGGCGGGGGGGACTCGAACCCACGGCCGACGGATTATGAGTCCGCTGCTCTGCTCCACAGCGAGATTCGCTCCTTCAACAGCCCCCGGTCGCCAACATCCGGCGGGCCACGCCAGGACCAAGCATCCCGGCGCTACGCCGCCCACCGAGCCCCCGCCACTCGGCAGCAGGGTGCGTTGAAAAGCCTGCCGTCCATCCTGGACTCCCAGGATGGTCTGAGGCGCGCGCCCGAGTCCAAGATCCGGGCCATTCCCGGGCTGATGCGTCCTCCGCCGACGGCAGCAGCCCCGTTTCCACAGGTCAGTGCGGGTACCGCACGTGCACAACCAGGAGACCAAGAATCTGCTCGGGGGCACCCCTCAAGGCCACAGCCTCAGCAATCGGTCTCGCACTGCCTGCCATCACGCCCTCTCACCCCACTCCTGACCTGCAACTACGCGCTGGATAGGCGAAAGATCGGCAAATTCGACCCGGATTCGACCCCACGGCCTGTCAACGCGGAAACGATCAAAGTTGATCTGCGGCGATACAACTTCTGCCGGTGTACCACCAGCTTGCGGCGCAATAATCAACACAAAATGCTCAGAGCTGCTATGTCTCGCAAAGCGGGAGTGTAAAGCTCGACACAATCATCGACGGAAACGCCCAGCAAGGTCGTCGGCTCAGAGCGCTCCAAATTTCACTCCCACAGACAAGCACCCGCCCTGAACAGGCAGTTTCCCCTGCCTCTTCCGCGAGACGGAAGAGGTATTGCGCCCCCGCGACACCCTTCCGGACGATGTCGCCATCGCCCAACGACGGGAGCCGCAACGATGCCGCACATGACCGCCTTCGCCAAAAACCAGTGGTACGTAGCCGCCTACAGTCACGAGGTCGGGCGGGAGTTGCTCGGGCGGACGGTTCTCGGGGAACCGCTCGTGTTCTATCGCGCCGAGGAGGACGGCAGCCCGGTCGCCCTCAGCGACCGCTGTGTGCACCGCCGTTACCCGCTGTCGGAGAGCGGGCTCGACGGTGACCGGATCGTGTGCGGGTACCACGGGTTCACCTACGACCGGACCGGCGCCTGCGTGTACGTGCCGGGACAGAAACGCGTCCCGCGCACCGCCCGGGTCGCCTCTTACCCGGTGGTCGAGCAGGACTCGCTGGTGTGGGTGTGGGTCGGTGACCCCGGACTCGCGGACGCGGACACCATCCCGCGGGCCCGCCACCTCGACTCCCCCGGCTGGCTGACCGTACGGGGCATGGAGCCCATCGACGCCGACTACGGACTCCTCGTCGACAACCTCCTCGACCTCTCCCACGAGACCTATCTGCACGGCGGTTACATAGGGACCCCCGAGGTCGCCGAGACGCCCATCACGACCGAGGTCGACGAGGGCGCCGGGATCGTGCGGGTCAGCCGGCGCATGGCCGACTCCGAGTGTCCGCCGTTCTACGCCCGTTCGACCGGGATCGAGGGGCGGATCACGCGCTGGCAGGACATCGAGTACCACGCTCCGTGTCTGTATCTGCTGCACAGCCGGATCGCACCGGTGGGCGTGGTGCCGGAGGCCGACGGCAGCGATCCGAACGGCTTCCACACCGAGATCACCTACGCGATCACCCCGTCCTCGGACGGCAAGGTGTACGACTTCTGGATGGTCTCCCGGGACTGGGCGACGGACGACGCCGAGGTCACCGACTTCCTGCGGAGCAACAACCACACGGTGGTCATGCAGGACGTGGACGCCCTCAACCTGCTGCAGCGGACGCTGGGTTCGGAGCGCGCCGGCTACCAGGAGCTGAGCATCAACATCGACACCGGCGGTCTCGCCGCCCGCCGTATCCTCGCCCGGCTGGTCGAGGAGGGCGACAAGCCGGTGGAGCGGGCCCTGTGAGCACACCGACCGGTGAGATCTACCGCATCGACTGGCTGCCGGGCACCGACGTGCTGCACGGCACCTGTCACTGCGGAGCCGAGCACACCGCGCAGGATCCGGTCGAGATGTGGGAGTGGATGCTCGGCCACCCCGAAGGACACCAGCCTCCGGAGAGCACCACATGAGTCTGTACGAGGCCGAACTGGTCGTCGCTGAACGGGCGTTGGCGGCTGACGGTGTCGTCGCCCTCACCCTTCGGCACCCTCTCGGCGAGGACCTTCCGGGCTGGGAGCCGGGGGCGCATGTCGATGTCGTGCTCGGTCCGGGGCTGGAGCGGCAGTTCTCGCTGTGCGGGGATCCCGGGGAGCGTTCCGGCTGGCGCGTCGCCGTGCTGCGGGAGCCCGGAGGGCGGGGCGGATCCGCCCACGTCCACGCGCAGTTGGGCGTCGGCGGCAAAGTGCGGGTGCGTGGACCGCGTAACCACTTCCGGCTGGAGCCGGCCCCTCGCTACCGGTTCGTCGCGGGTGGCATCGGCATCACCCCGATCCTGCCGATGCTGGCCGCCGCCGAGGCCGCGGGCGCCGAGTGGACGCTGCTGTACGGCGGGCGGACCCGGCGGTCCATGGCGTTCACCGGTGAGTTGGCGCGGTACGGCGGGGAGCGGGTCACCGTCGCCCCGCAGGACGAGACCGGGCTGCTGGACCTCGGCCCGGTGCTGGACGACGTCCCGGACGGCACCCTCGTGTACTGCTGCGGTCCGGGACCGCTGCTGGACGCGGTGGAGGAGCGCTGCCCGGCGGGCGTGCTGCGGGTGGAGCGGTTCCAGCCGAAGGCCCGACAGGCGGGCGAGGAGGCGGAGTTCGAGGTCGTCCTCGCGCGGAGCGGTCGTACCCTCACCGTCGCACCCGGGGTCTCCGTGCTCGACACCGTCCGGGCCGCCGGGATGGAGGTGCTCTATTCCTGCACGGAGGGCACCTGCGGCACCTGTGAGACCGATGTCCTCGAAGGCACCCCGGACCACCGGGACTCGGTGCTCACGGAGGAGGAGCGGGCGGCCGGGGAGACCATGCTCATCTGTGTGTCGCGGTGCCGAGGGGAGCGCCTGGTGCTCGATCTGTGATCCGGGTGATCCGTAGGTCCGCCTCGATCCGCGTCGCGGCCGTGAGCAGGTGCGGCAGCAGATCGTTGCGGACCGCGGCGACGGACATCCGGCCGGTGTGCGCCGCGAGGGTCACACCGGCCACCACCTGGCCGTCCCGGTCCCGGACCGGGACGGCCAGTGTTGCGACGCCGTCCTCCGGGTCGTCTTCATACAGGGCATGCCCTTGACGTCGTATCAACTCAGCCTGGCGTAAGCGGCTTTCGGGCTGATGGGCCAGCAGGACCTGGCCTGCCGCCGTTTCGTACGCCGGGAAGCGTGTCCCCACCGCGATGGCGGCCGCCATGACCCGCCGGGCCTGCACGGCGGCCACCTGTACGACGGCATCGCCGTCCAGGACGCACAGCGACGCCGACTCCCCCGCCAGCGTGGCGACTTGCTCCAGATGCGGTTGTGCGAGGCTCGGCAGGCCGAGGCCGGAGAGATAGGCGTAGCCGAGTTCCAGGATGCGCGGGGTGAGGCGGAACCGGCGGCCGTCCGAGTGGACGTAGCCCAGGTCGGCGAGGGTGAGCAGCAGGCGGCGGGCGGCCGCCCGCGTCAGGTCGCAGGCGCGGGCCACCTCGCTGAGCGTGCGCTCCGGATGCTCGGCGTCGAAGGCGCGGATCACGGCCAGGCCGCGCTCGAAGGACCTCACGAAGTGCGGTGCGCGGGCATCACTAGTCATCGGCGCCTCCCCGGTCCGATACGTTCCGCCGTCCGCCACGGCCCGCCACGGGCGGCGGCTCGACGGCTCGACACGGAGAACACGGTGAGAGCGCGGTTCGATAACTGTCAACAATTCTGTCAGCTAAACCCATTGACCGGGTTGTCCGGCCGGTTCTACGTTCCCGCTGAGCACCATCCGAGCACCATTGTGCGCACAGCGAACACCCTGTCGGAACACCGTTGTCTGCACAGGAGGAGCCATGCGTCGTCTGCTCGCCGGTCTCGCGGCCGGCACCATCCTGCTCACCACGGCGGCCTGCGGCTCCTCCGGGGGCTCGTCGGGTACCAGCCCCTCGTCGGGCGGCACCACCACCGTCAAGGTGGGGATCATCCCCATCGTCGACGTGGCCCCTCTCTACCTCGGGCAGAAGGAGGGCTTCTACAGCAAGCGCGGCCTGAAGCTGTCGATGACGCTCGCGCAGGGCGGAGCGGCCATCGTGCCGGGGGTGACGAGCGGTCAGTTCCAGTTCGGGTTCAGCAACATGACCTCGCTGATGATCGCCCAGTCCAACAACGTACCGGTGCAGACGATCGCCAACGGCGTGGCCTCGACGGGCGTCGCGGGCAAGGACTTCGGCGCGCTCGTCGTGAAGAAGGGCAGCAGCCTCACGTCGGCGAAGCAGCTGGAGGGCAAGAAGGTCGCCGTCAACACGCTGAAGAACATCAACGAGACCGCGGTCCGCGAGTCGGTACGCAAGGCGGGCGGCGACCCCGGCAAGGTGAACTTCGTCGAGCTGGCCTTCGACCAGATGCCGGCCGCGCTCGACAAGGGGCAGATCGACGCCGCGATGGCGGTCGAGCCGGCGCTCGCCACCATGAGGGGCCAGGGCGCCACCGAGACCGCTTCGCCGATGGTCGACGTGGCGAAGAACCTCACCGTGGCCATGTACTTCACCTCGACGTCATACGCACAGCAGAACCCGGACGTCGTGAAGAAGTTCCAGGAGGCCACGGCCGAGTCGCTGGCCTACGCGGACGCGCACCCGGACGAGGTCCGGCAGATCGTCACCACGTACACCAAGACCCCGGCGGACGTACTGGCCAAGGTCACGCTGCCGAAGTGGCCGGCCGATCCGAACCATTCCTCGATCGAGACGCTGGAGAAGCTGAGCGAGCAGGACGGCCTCTTCAAGACGGCACCCGACCTGGCCAAGCTGCTGCCGTGAACGAGGTGAAGGGGCTGAACACCGCACTCGGTGCGGCCGGACTCGCGGCCTTCCTCGCTCTCGGCGAGGCGGTGCCGCGGCTCGGCCTCGTCAAGGAGGACTATTTCCCGCCGACCAGCCGGATCGCCCGTGCCCTCGGCACCGAACTCGCCGACGGCGCCTTCTGGTCCGCGCTCGGCGACACCCTCACCGGCTGGGCGGTGGGCCTGGCCGTCGCGGTCGGCGCCGGCATCGTGGCGGGGGTCGTCCTGACGATCGTCCCGCATCTGCGCGAGGCCACCGCCTCCACGGTCGAGTTCCTCCGCCCGATCCCCTCGGTCGCCCTGATCCCCCTCGCCATCCTGCTCTACGGCACCGAACTCCGCTCGGTCCTGCTGCTCGTCGTCTACGCCTCCTTCTGGCAGGTCCTGATCCAGGTGATGTACGGCGTCCAGGACGTCGACCCGGTCGCCGAGGAGACGGCACGGTCGTACGGACTCGGCACCTGGGCACGGGTCCGCCATGTGCTGTGGCCGACCGCGCTGCCGTATGTGATGACCGGTGTCCGGCTGGCCGCCGCGGTCGCCCTGATCCTCACCATCACCGCCGAACTGGTCATCGGCGCCCCGGGGCTGGGGCCAGCGGATCGCCGTCGCACAGGCCTCGCAGGCGGTGCCGGACATGTACGCCCTGATCGTGGTCACCGGGCTGCTGGGCCTGCTCATCAACGTGGGCGCACGGTCGGTGGAACGGCGGGCGCTTGCCTGGCACCAGTCGGTGCGCGGGGAGGTGGCGGTGTGAGGCGGCTGCTGCTCAGAGCGGTGTACCTGCTGGCCCTGCCCGTCGTGCTGGTCGCGCTGTGGTGGGTCGCCTCCGACGGCAGTACGAACGTCTACTGGCCGCCGCTGCGCACCATCCTGAAGACCTTCCCTGACGTCTGGACCGGCCGGCGGCTCCGCGACGACCTGCTGCGCAGTGTGCTGCGGCTGCTCGCCGGATACGCCACGGCGGCCGTCGTGGGCATCGGTCTGGGCACGGTCATCGGCTCCTACCGGCGGGTGCGGGCGGTCTGCGAACCGGTCCTCGAATTCCTGCGGGCGGTGCCACCGCCCGTCCTCGTCCCGGTCATCATGCTGTTCGCGGGCATCGGCGACGGCATGAAGATCGTGGTTATCGCCGGCGGCTGCGTCTGGCCGATCCTGCTCAACACGGTCGAGGGCGTACGGGCGGTGGACCCGGTGATGGCGGAGACGGCCCGTTCCTACGGCATCACGGGCGTGACCCGGCTGCGTACGCTGATACTGCGTTCGGCGAGTCCGCAGATCTTCGCGGGCCTGCGGCAGGCGCTGTCGATCGGGATCATCCTGATGGTCATCAGCGAGATGTTCGCGGCCAGCAACGGACTCGGCTTCACCATCGTGCAGTTCCAGCGCGGCTTCGCGATCCCCGACATGTGGACCGGGATCCTGCTGCTGGGCCTGCTCGGCTTCGCGCTGTCGGTGGTCTGCCAGATGGTCGAGCGTCGGGTGCTCGGCTGGTACCACGGACTGCGCGCGACAACCCGGCGGTCCTGAGTGAGCATCGTGAAGGGGCGGTCCATGCTCGACGTACGCGGCCTGAAGAAGGTCTACGACGGATCCGGACGCCGCGTCGAGGCGGTGCGGGACCTCACCTTCACCGTGGAGGCGGGCGAACTCGTCTGTCTCGTCGGCCCGTCGGGCTGCGGAAAGACCACCCTGCTCAAGTGCATGGGCGGTCTGCTCACCCCGACCGGCGGCGAAGTCCTCCTGGAGGGAAGCAAGGTGACCGGGCCACCGCCCGGGATGGCGTTCGTCTTCCAGGAGTACGGCCGCAGCCTGTTCCCCTGGATGCGGATCGCCGAGAACGTCGAACTCCCGCTGAAGCAGAAGCGGTTGACGCGAGAGCGGCGAAAGGAACTGGTCTCCGACGCACTGCGCTCGGTCGGCCTCGCGGACGCCGCCGGAGCCTACCCCTGGCAGCTCTCGGGCGGTATGCAGCAGCGGGTCGCGATCGCCCGCGCCCTCGCCTACGAGCCCCGGGTTCTGCTGATGGACGAGCCGTTCGCCGCCGTCGACGCCCAGACGCGGGCCGACCTGGAGGATCTGGTCCGGGGGCTGTGGCGGGAGCGCGGGATCACGATCCTGTTCGTCACCCACGGCATCGACGAGGCCGTCTACCTGGGCCAGCGCGTGATCGTCCTGTCCGCCTCCCCGACCGTCGTCAAGGAACAGCTGAAGGTCGATCTGCCGGACCGGCGCGACCAGTTGCACACCCGGGTCGCCCCGCGCTTCGCCGAACTGCGGACCCATGTGTACGAGCAGATCCAGGCGGCGAAACGCGGGGCTCCCCAGGCGGCGGAGGTCACGACGTCAGATACGCCTCCACCTCACTGAGCTGCCCCGCGGGCCAACCAGAGTTGGCGCTGACGGTCAGCCGCAGATAGCGCAGGTTGGTGGAGCTGGGCAGGGCCACGGAGACGGTGTTGCCGGTGGCCGGGTCGAAGCGGTAGCCCGTGGAGCCCACCACCGTCGAGTAGGTGGAGCCGTCGGTGCTGCCCAGCACGGTAATGGTCTGGGTGCGCGCGCCCCAGGCCGAGGACGGAGGCAGTTTCAGCACCACACGGCGGGCCGCGTAGGAGGAGCCGAGGTCGACGGTCAGCGACTGCGGGAAGGCGTTGTTGGCCGACTCCCAGTAGCTGTTGGCGTCACCGTCGACCGCCTTCCCGGGCGTGTAGACGTCCTGCGAGCCGGTGGCGGTCGCCGGACGCCCCTTGGCGAGGTTGCGGCCCGGGTCCGGGGCGGGGTTGCTCTGCCCGGGCTGCGGCCACGTCGAGCAGTCGGACCAGGTGCTGGACCAGCCGGAGTTGCCGCCGCCGTCGGTGAGCGCGAAGGAGCCGGAGCTCGCCGGGTAGGGGCAGTTGTAGATACCGGCCGCACCGACGCCGGTGGCGGTGACGTTGCGGAAGGTGGCGGCGCCCTGAGCCTCGGCCTGCACCACGACCGTCCCGGTGTTCTGCACGGTCGCCCCGGTCACGTTGACGTTCCTGACCGCGTAGCCGTGCCCGCCGCCGGAGACGAACTCGAAGGCGCTGTACGGGCTGTCGGTGATCGTCGTGTTGGTGATGTTGACGGTGGCGTTGATGGCGCTGTCGTACGAGTCGACGCGCAACGCGCCCATCGGATGGTTCCAGTTGGGGTTGATGGCGCCCGCGCGGACGATCTTGTTGCTGTCGACCGTGATGGTGCCGGCCAGCGGGTAGAACGGGTCGAGGAACTTCTGGTTGGAGATGGCGATCCCGCTGCCGAGGGCGTTGGTGTCGGAGATCAGGTTGTTCCGCACGGCGATGTCGGTCCCGCCGTAGATCGCGATGCCGTTGGCCAGGTTCGGCTGCGAAATGGTGTTGTTCAAGAAGCTAGAGTTGGTGTCGGGCGAGTTCAGCGACCACATGGCGAGGGAGTCGTCGCCCTGGTTGCGCAGGAAGTTGTTGCGGACCACGACGCCGTGGGCGGTGCCGTTGAGGTTGAGGCCGTCGGCGGTGGTGTCGAGGATGCGGTTGTTCTCGACGACCAGGTTGTCGTTGTTGCCCGTCAGCCAGAAGCCGCACTTGAGGTGCTGGATCCGCATCCCGGAGACCGAACTGTTCGGGCCCAGCGAGCCGTTCACGAAATTGTCCGGGTTGGAGTCGACGCGTTCGGTGACCTCGCCGAGCACCGCGAAGTCCTTGATGTGGACGTTCCCGGAGGAGCTGGACTGGTCGATGAACCGGGAGGTGTGTACGACCGAGTACCAGTTGCCGGCGCCCTGGAGGGTGACGTTCTGTACGCCGCTCAGGGAGGACGTCAGCTTGTAGTCGCCCGGCGGGATCCACACCACCCCGCCCTGTGCGGCGGCGATGGCGTCCCGGAAGGCCTGGGTGGAGTCGCCGTTGCCGCTGGGGTCGGCGCCCTTGGAGGTGACGGAGACCGACCCGGCGGGCTGGGAGGCGGCCGGGGCCAGCTGCTCGAAGTCGGCCACGTCGACGGTGACCTGGGTGCCGGTGGACTCGAAGGCGACCTTGTCGCCGGCCTGGACGTTCTGGCCGAGCAGCAGCCGCGCGTTGTCGAAGAAGTGGTGCTGCTTGGCTCCGGCGATCCAGCCGGTGTCCACGTAGGAGTACTTGGAGGTGACGGTCAGGGTCTTCGCCAGCTTGACGCCGTTGACGTACACGTTGAGCGTGCCGAACTGGCCGTCCGGGACGCTGTAGGAGACGTTCACGGCGTTGGACGCCTGGGGCGCGGTGAACTCGACGCGCTGTCCGGAGGTCAGGCGCACGGCCTGGCGGCCGGAGGCCTCGGAGGCGAGGGTGCCCTGGGTGTAGTCCGGGCCGATCTTGGTGCCGGTGGTGGTCGCCGACTCCGCCTCGACCGAGGTGAAGGGCAGGCTGGCGCCCGCGGCCGCGTGGGCGGCGGGCGCGATGGCGACGAGCATGCCGGCGGCGAGCGCGACAGCGGCCGCCACCGCTGGCATGCTCCTGACAGATCTGGCTGTGGTGCTCTGCATGTGCCGATCCCTTCAGGGTGGGGGTGAACGGGGATAGCGCAAGCGGGCGGCTCAGGTCATCAGCCAGGCCGCCGTGTCCTGCGGCAGGCGGCCCGTGTCGTCCAACGGGCCACTGGCGAGCAGGAGTTGGGAGTGCTCGGGCAGTTGGGCGGGGGTGGGCGCGAGATTGACCACGCAGGCCACGCCCTCGCCACGGGTGAAGGCGAGGACGCCCTCGGGGGCGGGCAGCCAGGTCAGCGGGCCGGCGCCGAAGAGGGGACGGGCGGCGATCGCCCGGCGGTAGAGGGCGAGCATGGAGTCGGGGTCACCCTGCTGACGGTCGACTGCATACGATGCCCAGCCGGCCGGCTGCGGCAGCCACGGCTCCTCGCGCGAACCGAATCCCGCGTACGGCATACCGGCCACCCACGGCATCGGCACCCGGCAGCCGTCCCGGCCGGGATCGGCGCCGCGGGACCGGAAGTACATCGGATCCTGTATGCGGTCCACCGGGATCTCGGCCTCCGGCAGCCCCAGCTCCTCCCCCTGGTACACATAGACCGCACCCGGCAGCGCCAGGGACAGCAGCGCGGCCGCGCGAGCCCTGCGGGTCCCCAGGACCAGGTCCGTCCGGGTGCCGAAGGCCTTGGTCGCGAAGTCGAAGGCGGTGTCCTCGCGGCCGTAGCGGGTGACCGTGCGGGTCACGTCGTGGTTGCACAGGACCCAGGTGGCGGGCGCGCCGACCGGGGCGTGCTCGGCGAGGGTGGTGTCGATCGACGTGCGCAGCCGGTCCGCGTCCCAGGGGCAGGACAGGAAGGAGAAGTTGAAGGCGGTGTGGAGTTCGTCGGGGCGCAGGTAGCGGGCGAAGCGCTCGGCGTCGGGAAGCCAGACCTCGCCGACGAAGACACCGCCGTAGGCGTCGGCGACCGCGCGCCACGAGCGGTAGATGTCGTGCAGGTCGTCGAGGTCGACGAAGGGGTGCGGCTGCGGGTTCGTGGCCAGGTCGGGCAGGTCCGGGTCCTTGGCGAGCAGGGCGGCGGAGTCGATGCGGACGCCGGCGACGCCCCGCTCGAACCAGAACCGCAGGATGTCCTCGTGCTCCTGGCGGACGGCCGGGTGGGCCCAGTTGAGGTCGGGCTGTTCGGGGGTGAACAGGTGCAGGTACCAGTCGCCGTCGGGCAGCCGGGTCCACACCGGCTCGGTGGAGCCGACGAACTGTGACGGCCAGTCGTTGGGCGGGAGTTCGCCGTTCGCGCCACGTCCCGGGCGGAAGTGGAACAGCTCGCGCTCGGGGCTGCCGGGTCCGGCTGCCAACGCCGCCTGGAACCATGGGTGTTGGTCGGAGACATGGTTGGGGACGATGTCGACGATCGTCCGGATGCCCAGCTCCTCCGCCTCGGCGATGAGTTTCTCGGCCTCGGCGAGGGTGCCGAAGGCCGGGTCGATGGCCCGGTAGTCGGCGACGTCGTAGCCGCCGTCCTTCAGCGGTGACAGGTACCAGGGGTTGAACCACAGAGCGTCCACACCCAGTCCGGCCAGGTACGGCAGCTTGGCTCGGACTCCCGCGAGGTCGCCGGTGCCGTCACCGTCGCCGTCGGCGAAGCTGCGGACGTACACCTGGTAGATGACGGCGGAACGCCACCAGTCGTGGTCCTTCGGGGCATGGCTGGGCTGTCCCACTGTGCGTGCCTTTCTGTCGGAGGGAGGGCGTCAGCCCTTGGTGCTGCCCGCGCTGATCCCGGCGATGATGTGCCGCTGGAAGACGAGGAACAGCGCGACCATCGGGATGCTGGCGATCACCATCGCGGCGATGAGCACGGTGAGCTGGATGTTCTGCGACAGCTGGACCAGGGCCACACTGATGGGCTGCTTGTCGGTGTCGGAGAAGACCATCAGCGGCCACAGGAAGTCCTGCCACACCGCGACCAGTGCGAAGATCGACACCACCCCGAGCACCGGGCGGGACATGGGCAGGACCACCGACCACAGGATGCGCAGCTTTCCGGCGCCGTCGATCTCGGCGGCCTCCAGCACGTCGCGGGGCAGTTGGTCGAAGAACCGCTTGAGGAGATAGAGGTTGAAGGCGTTGGCGACGGCCGGCAGCCAGATGCCGAGCGGGTCGTTGAGCAGGCTGGTGTGGATGAACGGCAGGTCGGCGACGGTCAGGTACTTGGGTACGACCAGGGCCTGGGCCGGGACCATCAAGGTGGCGAGGATCCCGCCGAGGATCACTTTACCGAAGGCCGGCCTGAGCTTGGACAGGGCATAGGCGGCGGCCGTGCAGAACACCAACTGGAAGACCCAGGCGCCGGCCGCCTGCACCACCGTGTTCCACAGGTGCTGGGGCAGCTGCATCAGGTCCCAGGCGTCGGTGTAGCCGGTCAGGTGCCAGTGCTTCGGGATGAGGGTGGGCGGGGTCTGGGCGACCTCGTCCGGGGACTTCATCGCGCCGGTCACCATCCAGTACACCGGGAACAGGAAGGCGAGCGCGAAGAGCAGGACGACACCGGTGAAGACGCTCCAGTAGATCGCCTTCCCGCGCGGGCGGGCCAGGGTCGCCGGTGAGATCAGGGTTCGGGTGGCGCTGCTCATCCGTCCTCCCCGGAGCGGGTCAGCCGCAGATACACCGCGGAGAAGACACCGAGCAGCACCAGCAGCATCACACTGAGCGCGCAGGCCCCGCCGAAGTCGTTGTAGAGGAATGCGTACTTGTAGATGAGGTAGAGCACGGTGACCGTGGCGTTCTCCGGGCCGCCACCCGTGATCACGAAGGGTTCGGTGAACACCTGCATGGTGGCGATGATCTGAAGCAGCATCAGCATCAGGATGACGAACCTGGTCTGAGGGATCGTCACATGCCGGATGCGTTGCAGGATGTTGGCGCCGTCCAGTTCGGCGGCCTCGTAGAGCTCGCCGGGGATGGACTGGAGGGCGGCCAGGTAGATCAGGACGGTGCCGCCCATGTTGGCCCAAGTAGCCACGATGACCAGGGAGATGAGTGCCGTGTCGGCGCCGTTGGACCAGTTCGAGGTGGGCAGGTGCAGGAAGCTCAGGGTCTCGTTGGCGAGGCCGGCTCCCGGGTCGTAGAACCACTTCCACAGCAGGGCGCTGACCACGGGCGGGATCATCACCGGCAGGTAGACCACGACCCGGAAGAACGCCTTCGCGTGCCGGAGTTCGTTGAGGACCAGGGCGAGCACGAACGGGATCGCGAAGCCGATCAGCAGGGCCAGCAGCGTGAAGGTGAGGGTGTTGCGCCAGGCCGCCGAGAACTCGGGGTCGTGCAGGACCCGGGTGAAGTTGGCGGTGCCGACCCATTCGGGGGACGAGCCTGGCGTGTACTTCTGGAAGGCGATCACGACCGCGCGGATCGCCGGGTACCAGGAGAACAGGGCGAAGCAGATCAGTCCGCCGAGCATGAACCCGTAGGCACGGGCCTGGTCGAGGAACCGGCGCCGCCTCCGGTCCCCTGCCGGGGGCGGCGCCGGGAACTGTCGTACGGCGACCGCCCCCGGGGCGGGTCGTCGTGCGGCCGTCTTCGTCATCGTGGGTCAGCTCCGGGCCAGGATGCCGGCGATCTTGTCGTTGGCGTCCTTGAGGAGCTGGTCGATGTCGGCGTCCTTCTTGGTGAGGACGGCGGAGACGGTGCCGTCGAGGACGGAGTAGATCTGCTGGGCGTTGGGCGGCTCGATCTTCATCTGGAGGGACTGGTTGCCGTCCAGGAAGGCCTGGTAGTTCTCCACCGGGACATTGGCGTTGGCCTTCTTGACCTGCTGGTCCTTGGCGTCGGCGGCGCCGGTGAACAGGCGCGGCTCGGGCAGGCCTACGGGTGCGTTGTTCTTCTTGGCGCGGGCGTAGTCGCCGAGGAAGCCGTCACCGGGGGTGAGGAACATGGAGTCGAGCCACTTGAGGCCGGCGCGGATCTGCTCCGGGGTGTCCTTCTTGTTGAACATGTAGCCGTCGCCGCCGATGAGGGTGCCCTTGCCGCCAGGCATCGGGGCGAGGGCGAGGTCCTTGTAGTTGCCGCCCTTCTCCTTCACCAGGATCGGGATGTTGTCCGGGGCGGAGAGATACATGCCGAGCTTGCCCGAACCCATCATCTGCTGCACGTCGTTGATGATCAGCAGCTGCTTGCTGCCCATCGAGTTGTCGGTCCAGCGCATGTCGTGCAGGCTCTGCAGGACGGCGTGGCCCTCGGGGGTGTCGACGGTCGCCGACTTGCCGTCGGCGGAGACGACGTCGCCGCCCTGTGAGTACAGCTCGGCGGTGAAGTGCCAGCCGCCCTGGTTCTGGGCGCTGTAGTCGGCGTATCCGACGGTGCCGTTGCCGAGGGCGGCGATCTTCTTGGCGTCGGCGCGGACCTCTTCCCAGGTCGTCGGCGGCTTGTCGGGGTCGAGACCGGCCTTCTGGAAGAGCGCGCGGTTGTAGATCAGCCCCATGCTGTATCCGGTCCGCGGTATGCCGTAGACCTTGCCGTCCACGGTGTAGATGTCCCGCAGTTGCTTCTGGATGGTGTCGTAGCTCTTCAGGTCCTTGAGGTACGGCGTGAGGTCGGCCGCCTGGTTGATGCCCACGACGTGCTTGGCGTCGGTGAAGTACGTGTAGAAGACGTCCTCCATCTGGCCGCCGGCCAGCTTGGCGTCGAAGGTCTTCGGGTCCTGGCAGGGGAACGCGTCGTGCGCGACGACGTCGATGTCCGGGTTCTTCTTCTTGAAATCGGCGATGTCCTGATCGAAGAACGAACGGTCGACCTTGGCGCTCTTCGGCGGCTCGCAGTTGATGGTGATACGCGTCTTGCCGCTTCCCGCGCCGTCGTTACTCGACCCGCAGGCCGAGGCCGAGAGCGCTAGGGACGAACAGACACCTATCGCGACGAGAGCACGGCGGAACCCGGTGCTGGACATCGGTGGACCCCCCAGAACAGGAGCAGTGGGCGCCACCGGGACCGGTGGGCGCCGCACACTCAAGCACCGGCAACAGGTGTCCGCAAGATGTCGCGCAGAATCTGTAATTATTTGACAGCAGATTGGATGTGCTGGATCTCAGACCTTGGGCGCTTGCGCCGTGGAGCCGCGGACCACCAGCTCCGGCTCGAACAGCAGCTCCTCGGGCGGTACGACGGTGCCGCCGATCTGCACGTTCAGCAGCTCGACGGCCGCGCGGCCCATGGCCTCGATGGGCTGGCGGACGGTGGTCAGCGGGGGTTCCGTGCAGTTCATGAAGGCCGAGTCGTCGTAGCCGACGACGGAGACGCGGGAGGGGACCTCGTACCCCTTGCGGCGGGCGGCGCGGATCGCGCCGAGTGCCAGGGGGTCACTGGCGCAGATGATGCCGGTGACGCCCCGGTCGATCAGCCGGGACGCGGCGGCGTGGCCGCCCTCGATGGAGAAGATCGCGCGGGCGACGAACTCGTCGGGGAGATCGCCGATCGCCCGTGCGGCGGCGAGTTTCCGGGCGGACGGGACATGGTCGCCGGGGCCGAGGACGAGTCCGATGCGCTCATGGCCGAGGGAGGCGAGGTGCCGCCAGGCCTGCTCCACCGCCACCGCGTCGTCGCAGGACACGCTCGGGAAGCCGAGGTGCTCGATGGCCGCGTTGACCAGCACCACCGGGATGTTGCGGTCGGCGAGCAGCCGGTAGTGGTCGTGGGGCGCGTCGGCCTGGGCGTAGAGGCCGCCGGCGAACACGACACCCGAGACCTGCTGTTGCAGCAGCAGCTCCACGTAGTCCGCCTCGGAGACCCCGCCCTTGGTCTGGGTGCACAGCACCGGGGTGAGCCCGAGCTGGGCGAGCGCGCCTCCGATGACCTCGGCGAACGCCGGGAAGATGGGGTTCTGCAGCTCGGGCAGGACGAGGCCGACGAGCCGGGCGCGTTCGCCGCGCAGCTGGGTGGGGCGCTCGTAGCCGAGGACGTCGAGGGCCGAGAGCACCGCCTGCCGGGTGGCTTCGGAGACCCCGGGCTTGCCGTTGAGCACCCGGCTGACCGTGGCCTCGCTGACCCCGACCTTCTTGGCCACTTCCGCAAGTCGTCGCGTCATGGGCGCAAGACTAGCGCAAGTTACGCAAGCGCTTTGCGTAACCTCGGGCCAGGGGTCAGACACGGCTGGCCGTCGCCGTGTCCGCCGACAGCCGCTGGGCGACGTAGATCGGGATCACCGACAGCAGCACGAGCACGGCCGCCACCACGTTCACCACCGGTGCCTGCTGGGGGCGGGTCATATTGTCGTAGATCCACAGCGGCAGGGTCTGGACGCCTGGTCCCGCAGTGAAGGTGGTGACCACGATCTCGTCGAAGGAGAGCGCGAAGGCGAGCAGTGCGCCCGCGAGCACCGCGGAGCGCACCAGCGGGAAGGTGATGTCGGCGAAGGTGCGGAAGGTGTCGGCTCCCAGGTCGGCCGCCGCCTCCTCGTACGTACCGGAGGTGCGGCGCAGCCGCGCGACCACGTTGTTGAAGACGATCACGACACAGAAGGTGGCGTGTCCGACGACCACGGTGAACAGGCCGAGTCCGACGCCGAGCGGCTTGAGGACCGTGCCGAAGGCCGAGTTGAGGGCGATGCCGGTGACGATACCGGGCAGGGCGATCGGCAGGACGACCACGAAGGAGAGCGCGTCCCGGCCGAAGAAACGGTACCGGGCGACCGCGAAGGCGATCAGCGTGCCGAGCACCAGCGCGATCGCGGTGGCGCCGAGCCCCGCCTTCACCGAGGTCCACAGGGCCTCGCGAGCACCGGAGCTGTGCCAGGCGGCCGACCACCAGTGCGTGGTCAGGCCGGGCGGCGGCCAGCTCGCGCTGCGGTCCGGGTTCAGGGAGTTGACGAGGACCAGCAGCAACGGCACGTAGATCACCGCGAAGCCGAACCCGGCGGCGACGCGCACCGCGATCCGCGCGGAACGGGAGAGTTGCACGGCGGGCTCCTCTACAGGCTGCTCAGCGCGCCCGTGCGGCGCATCGCGAACAGGTACAGCACGATGACGACGACCGGGACGGTGGCGAGCGCGGCGGCCATGGGCAGGTTGAGTTCGATGTTGGCGTAGACGAGGTTGCCGATGAGCTGGCTCTTGCCGCCGACGATCTGCACGGTGATGTAGTCGCCGAGGCTGAGCGAGAAGGTGAACACCGAGCCGGCGGCGACCGAGGGCAGCACCATCGGCAGCACCACGGAACGGAAGGTCCGCCCGGCGCGGGCGCCCAGGTCCGCGGACGCGTCCAGCAGATTGTCGGGCAGTTGCTCCAGTGCGGCGTGGATCGGCAGGATCATGTACGGCAGCCACAGATAGGTCAGGGTGAGCACGGTGGCCGGCAGCCCGAAGCCGGGGCCGCTCAGCCCGAGGGGCTTCAGCAGCCAGTCGGCGAGCCCGCCCTCGGCGAGGATCAGCCGCCAGGCGTACACCTTGACCAGGTAACTCGCCCACAGCGGGGTGAGGATGGCGACCACGAGCAGCGGGCGCCGGCTCGGCTTGGCCACCCGGGCGGTGTAGAAGGCGACCGGGAAGGCGATCACCGCGCACAGGGCGGTCACCGCGAGGGCCACACCGACGCTGCGCCAGATCACCTGCCGGAACACCGGCGTCGTGAACAGCTCGTGGAAGTTGTCGGTCGACCAGACCTTCACCACCTCGGAGGTGAAGGAGTCCGTCGTCCAGAACGCGGAGACGAACAGCACGGCCAGCGATCCCAGATAGAGCACGGCCAGCCACAGCAGCGGGGCCGTCAGCAGCAGGGCGAGCCGGAGCCGGGGGCGCCGGTGCAGCGCCCCCGCGGTCCGGGTGAGCACCGTCATGGCTCAGCCCTTGATCTCGGTCCAGGCCTGCACCCACTTCGCGTACGGCACGCACTTGACGTCGGTACGGCCGTCCAGGCACTGCTCGATGGGTGTGTTCCAGAAGGCGATGTTCTTCCAGTAGCTCTCGTCGGCCGCGTGATAGGTCCTGCAGAAGTTCTTGTCGCTGGTCAGGTCACAGGCCTTGGCGTTGGCCGGCGCCTCGCCGAAGTACTCGGCGACCTCGGCGTTGACCTTCGGGGAGACGATCCAGTCGAGCCATTTGTAGGCGCAGTCGGGGTGCTTGGCCTTGGCGGAGACCATCCAGGTGTCGGACCAGCCGGTGGACCCCTCCTTGGGCACGAAGGCCTTGATCTTCGCGCCCTCGTCGGTGGCCAGGTTGGCGATGACCTGCCAGCTGGTGCCGATCACGGAGTCGCCGCTCTTGAAGGCGGAGACCTCCTTGAGGTAGTCGCCCCAGTACTCGCCGATGTCCGCGTTCTGCTTCTTCAGCAGGGCGACGGCCGCCTCGAACTGTTTCTGGTCGAGCGCGTAGGGGTCCTTGATCTTCAACTGGGGCTTGGTGGCCTTGAGATACAGGGCCGCGTCGGCGATGTAGATCGGCGAGTCGTAGGCGGTGACATGGCCCTGGTACTTCGCCGCGTCGTCGAAGACGGCGGACCACGAGGTGGGCGCGGGGGTCACCTTCTGGGTGTTGTACATCAGCAGGTTGGCGCCGCGGCCGTGCGGGATGCCGTACATCTGGCCCTTGACCGAGTTCCAGGCGCCGTCCTTGAGACCGCTGAAGATGTCCTTGTAGTTCGGTACGAGCTTGGTGTTGACCGGGGCCGCGTCGCCGGAGGCGATCAGGCGCAGGGACGCGTCGCCGGAGGCGGAGACGGCGTCGTACTCGCCGGTCTTCATCAGTTTGACCATCTCGTCGGAGCTGGCGGCGACCTTGGAGTTGACCTGGCAGCCGGTCTGCTTCTCGAAGTCGGTGACCCAGTCCACCTTGGGGTCGTCGGAGCCGTCCTCGACATAGCCGGCCCACGCGATCAGGTTGACCTGGCCCTCGGTCCTGCCGAGTTTGGCGAGGGGCTTGAGGTCGGGCGGGTTGAGTCCGGTCGAGGAGCCGGAGGCGGAGGAGCCGCAGGCGGTGGCGGCCAGCAGCAGCGCGACCGCGGCGGCCGCGATGAGGGGGCGGGTGAGGCGCACGACGTACTCCAGACGTGAGGGACGGCGGATCAGCCGGGGACGTGGACGGTGTGCCGACGCTGCCAGCGCAGCCGGACGCGGGTGCCGCGGTAGGCGGTGACGTCCTCGGCGGTGGTGTCGAGGTTCTGCTGGAGCGCGGTGAGCCGGCCACCACCGTCCAGGTCGACCAGGAAGCGGGTGGCGTCGCCGAGGTAGACCACCTCGGCGACGGTGCCGACGGCGTCGGCGTGCCCGGCTTCGCCCGGCTCCGCGGTCTCCTTGAGGACCCGGATCTTCTCGGGCCGGATGCTGTGGGTGCCGCTCTCCCCGAACACCCGCCGGGCGGTGTCCCCGGTGAGCAGATTGGAGGTGCCGACGAAGGAGGCGACGAAGGCGGTGGCGGGGCGTTCGTAGATCTCTGCGGGCGTGCCGACCTGTTCGATACGGCCCTGGTGGAAGACGGCGACGCGGTCGCTCATCGTCAGGGCCTCCTGCTGGTCGTGGGTGACGAAGACGAAGGTGATGCCCACCTCCCGCTGCAGGGCCTTGAGTTCGATCTGCATCTGCTCGCGCAGCTTAAGGTCCAGGGCGCCGAGGGGCTCGTCGAGCAGCAGGATGCGGGGACGTCCGACGAGGGCGCGGGCGAGGGCGACGCGCTGGCGCTGGCCGCCGGAGAGCTGGGCGGGACGGCGGGCGCCGAAGCCGTCGAGGCGGACCTCGGTGAGGGCCTTGCGGGCCCGGACGAGGCGTTCGGCCTTGGGGACCCGGCGGACCTTGAGGGAGTAGGCGACGTTCTGCTCGACGTTCATGTGCGGAAACAGGGCGTAGTCCTGGAAGACGGTGTGCACGTCCCGTTCGAAGGGGGCGCGGCGGGTGACGTCCTGCCCCGCGAGTTCGACCGCGCCCGAGGTGGGGGTCTCGAAGCCGGCGATCAGACGCAGCACGGTGGTCTTGCCGGAGCCGGAGGGGCCGAGCATCGAGAAGAACTCGCCATCGCGGATCTCCAGGTCGACTCCTGCCACGGCGCTCGTGTCGCCGAACGACTTCCGCAGATCCCGCAACCTGATCGCGGTGGCCTCCATGGGCGGGAACCTTTCTGGCGCTCTTTTGCGTTGCAGATGGTGATCGGAAAGATATGAAGTCATAGTTCAAAGCTCAAGACCCTTCTGAGGTAAAGCTTGGGTCAACGCGCAGGGTGGTGGGCCGTGAAACAGCAGCAGACGGACGGCGGCGCCCGAAAGGCCGTCTTCGCCCCGGTCGACCGCGGGGCGCGGGTGGACGCCGTCGTGCGCCGGATCGGCGACGCCATCGAGCTGGGTCTGCTCGCCGACGGGGAGCAACTGCCCGGTGAGACGGAGTTGGCGGGACGGCTCGGGGTGTCCACGGTGACCTTGCGGGAGGCGCTGATGGCACTGCGCCAGCAGGGCCTGGTCGTCACCCGCCGGGGCCGCGGCGGCGGCAGCTTCGTGTCCCTGCCGGACACGCCCGGCCGCAAGCGGCTCATGGAGCGGCTGCGCGGCTGGAGCTCCGAGGAGCTGCGCGACCTCGGCGACCACTGGGCGGCCCTGTCCGGCACCGCCGCGTACCTCGCCGCGCAGCGCACCGAGGACCACGACCTGGACCAACTCCGCCGGACCACACAGGAGTTGCGCGAGGCCCGGGACGCGGCTGCGCGTTGCCGGCTCTACGGCCGCTTCCATGTGGAGCTGGCCGCCGCCGCCCAGTCGGCCCGGCTCACCCGGGAACAGGTCGCGCTCCAGACGGAGGTCGGGGTGCTGTTGTGCCTTGTGCTCGGCGACGCCGAATATCGTGAAGAGGTGGCGGACCGTCACCGGTCCGTAATCTCGGCCGTGCAGGATGGGGCGGACGCATCGGCCAGGGAGCTGGCCGAGCGGTGTGTGCGGGACTCGACGGCGCGGCTCATCGCCCTGCGGCTGGCCCTGTAGCCGCGCCGCGCCCGCTACCCCGTCCGCCGGAGAGCAGCATGAGCCGCGGCACCGTCCCCTCCACCTCCGTGACCAGGACGCCCGACGCCGCCGAGGAGTATGTGGCCGAGCGGGTCGGCCGCGCCCTGGAGGCGGTGTTCGGGGCCGTCGCCGACACCCGCGCCGACACCACCGCGCTGCTGGCCCGGGTGGCCGCCGAGGGCCGCAGGCCGGTGACCGCGGACCTGGCCGCGCTGCGTCCCGGGCTCCATCTGCGCCTGGCACGGCAGGAGTTGGTCTCCGGTGTCGGTTTCGTGGCCGCGCCCGGACTGCTGGCCGACGTCCCGGCCTGGCTGGAGTGGTGGCAGACCGACGCCTGCGGGGATTTACGGCCGCTGCTCCTCGACCTCGACCCGCGCACGTCGGCCTACTCCGACTACACGCACTGGGACTGGTTCACGCTGCCCCGGGACACCGGGCGGCGGGCGGTGGCCGGGCCGTACGTCGACTACCTCTGCTCGGACGAGTACAGCCTCACCCTGTCCGCGCCGGTGGAACGGGCGGGCCGCTTCCTGGGCGTGGCCGCGGCGGATGTGTATCTGCGGCACTTCGAGGCGGCCGCGCTGCCCCTGCTGCGCGCACTGCCGGGACCCGCCCGGCTGGTCAACGCCCGCGGCCGGGTGGCGGCGTCGGCGGACCCGGCGCACCTGGCCGGCTCGCTGACCAAGGGGCCGGACTTCGCGGCCGTACTGGAGAGCGGACGGCCGGGCACGTTCGGCACGACCCGCTTGGTGCCCTGCCGGGGCGTCCCGCTCGTCCTGGCGGTAGCCGCGGCGTGAGACGGGATCCGCGTCCGGGCAGGTGACGGCGGGGGTGTCCCGGGCAGAAGACGGTGGGGATGTGCGGGGCGGGTGACGCTGGGGGTCTCCCGGGCCGGTGACGGCGGGGAACTCGGGGCGGGTGACGCAGGGGTGCATCCCGGGCCGGTGACGCTGGGGGTGTCCTGGACAGGAGCCGGTGCAGGCGTCCGGACAGGAGCCGGTGTGGACGTCCGGCCCGGCGCCGTCGGCGACCTGAACGCCGACGGTGCCGGGTCAGGCGTCGGGGGCGGCGACCACGGTCAGGTGCGCGCCCAGGCCGCCCGGCCGGCGGGAGCGGCGCGGGGCGGCGGCGGGACGGGGGGTGGCGCGCAGCACCAGTTGACGCTGGGGATGTCCCACGCCGGTGACGGCGGGGCGTCCGCACAGGAGCCGGTGTGGACGTCCGGCCCGGCGCCGTCGGCGACCTGAACGCCGACGGTGCCGGGTCAGGCGTCGGGGGCGGCGACCACGGTCAGGTGGGCGCCCAGGCCGCCCGGCCGGCGGGAGCGGCGCGGGGCGGCGGCGGGACGGGGGGTGGCGCGCAGCACCAGGGTGTAACGCGCGTAGCCCATGTCCTGAAGAGTCCTGGGGATCTCGCCGACCACCCGGCACTCGGTGGCGCCCAGCAGCGGGTCCGGGTGCAGCACCGGCCGGACGGCACCGTCGAGCCGGGCGCCCTCCTCGCCTACCACGCGCAGCCAGTGCGGCAGGCCGTGCCGGAAGGCCGCCTCCATGATGGGGTCCTGGGCGATCTCCCGGCGGATCGACTGGAGTTCGTGGTCGTGGCCGTACCGCTCCATCGTGGTCTTGAACTGGGCCAGCATCGGCAGGCACCAGCCCGACTCGTGCGATCCGAGCACCGATCCGGCGTCCGGGTGGAACAGGACGAACCGGAGGAAGTTGTCCCCGGGCATGGCAGTGGGATGCGGGGCGACCCCCCGGAAAAGTGTCTCGAACGCGCCGTTGGCCAGCACCACGTCCCAGCGGTGGTCCACCACCAGGGACGGGAAGGGGACCGCGTCCAGCAGCAACGCGTAGTCCTGGAGATATGCCTGGGCCTCAAGACTTTCGGGGACGGGCCGCGGCGCCGGCCGCCGCCCACCTGCCTGATATGCCATCGGGAGGTCACCCCTCTTGCCTATGCGGCCTTCTCGCGGCGATGTGATCCTGCTGCCCCACTCGGAGCCATGTCAACTATCGTGGCATTTCATGCCCGTTGGCGGCCGAAATTGGCCACAGTTGTGGCGACACCTGGATGCGAGTTCGAACCACCCGCTAATCTCCGGGAAGTTCGCGCCGGGAAGTCCACGGCGACCGCTTGAGCGAAGCCCCTGATTCCCCTGAGAGACGTAGGAGTTCTGTCGGTGACGGATGGCTACGAGGATCCGGGCGCCTCGGCGACCGCCCAGCTGCCGGCCGTCGTCTCCCGCGTCACCGCGCTCGCAGACCGGCTCGGCGTGGCACAGGCCGAGGTCTTCCACGTCGGACGGCTCTCCTACGCCTGCGGCGTCCCCGAGTCCGTGGTCAAGGCCCTGCTCTGCGGCCGGCCCGGCGGCGAGCCCGACGTCCAGGAACGCTTCCTGCAACGCCTCGACCTGCTGCGCCGCACCCGGCTCAAGCCCAACGGCCGCAAGCACACCCAGCAGGAGATCGCCGACGGCGCGGGCATGTCCCGGCAGCAGGCCGGCGCCCTGCTCAACGGCGACCGGCGGCCGACCATGGAGCACTGCGACGCTCTCCAGCGCTTCTTCCGGGTGCACGCCGGCTTCCTCACCGCCGAGGACCCCGAGGCGCTCGCCGGCGCCCTCCAGCGCGTCGAGCAGGAGCTGCTGCAGAAGCTGGCCGACCGGGAGCGGGCCGCGGCCGAGGCCGCCGAGGACCCCCTGGAGCGGCTGCTGCAGGACCACGGGGTGCGCGGGATCGCCTGGCGGGCCGCGCAGCTGCCCACCGACCAGCACCGGGACAAGGTCGCGGAATGGCTGGACATGCTCCTGGAGAGCGTCAAGCGGGCCGAGTCGTGAGCTGAGGGGGACAGAAGAACAGAAGAACATGGCCATCGGCAGGGAGATGCGCCGGCTGAGCGGTGAGCTGGCCGGTTAGCTGACCCTGCCCGCGCCCGCCCAGCCGCAGGAGCTGTACCGGGCGCTGTGCGACGCGATGAGCCGCCGCCGCGGCCGCCCGGTCCTGTTCCGTACGGCCGTCTTCCCGCCCGGCACGGCCAGCGGGCTGTGGCTCGACCTGGCCGACCGGGACCTGGTCGTCGTCGAGGAGCGCACCGCGCCCGACCACCAGTTGGTGATCCTCGGCCACGAGGTGTGGCACATGCACGCCGGCCACCACGGCCATGACATCGAGGGAGTGGCGGTGGCGGCACGTCTCCTGAACGAAGACACCGGCACCGGCACCGGCACCGGCGGGGACACCGACCGGGCCTCGGTCCAGGCCTCGATCCGGGCCGCCGTCCGGCGGGTGGCCGCCCGCACCCGCTTCGACCAGGCCGGGGAACAGGACGCGGAGACCTTCGGGCTGCTGCTGGCCAGCAAGTGCCGGACCTGGCTCGCGGTTTCGGCGCTGCGCGGTCCCGTGCGGCGGCACGACTTGGGGGGGCGCATCGAGGCCTCGCTGGGCTATCCGGGGAAGTGAGCACCGGCCCCGTCGGACGCCACTGCCGACCGGATTCCGTTGCCGGCCGGGCGAAGAGACGTTCCCTCAGAGTCCCGGGCGGTGCGGTTCCGCGTCGGCTGAGCGGGCGAACCGAGGCGTAGCGGGGAGGCGTTGTCAGTGGCGGACGGCAAGCTGGTGGGTGCGCACCGCACACGCGGTGCGGCCGCGCCGTCCGGGCGCGTGACCGTGACGACCGACGGGGAGAGCCGAGCCATGTCCACCGCCGTACTGACCGACCGTGAGCGCACCGCCGTCCAGGCCTATCTGCGGTTGCTGCACACCGTGCGCGCCGCCTTCGACGGACCGCCGGACGGCGCACGCCCCTTCCTGGTCCCGCCGGCCGTGCTGACCGAGGCCGAGGAGGCGCTGGCCCGGGCGGGACTCGTCGGCAACGAGGAGGAGTTCTTCCGGCTGCTGCACGACTGGTGCCCACCCACCTGAGCCCACGGAGCACGATCAGGGGTACGGCACGACCACGGCGGAGGTCAGCATGCCGTGCCCCACGCTCCAGCGGCCCTCGAAGACCTGCAGCCGCTGCCCGCCGACCTGGGGGCCGGGGACAAGGAGGCGGGTGTGCAGGGTGCCGTGCGGCCGCTCCCCGGGCTCCGGGACGAGCTCGATGTCGGCCTCCATGAAGTCCAGCCACTTCCCGGTGAGGGGGAACCACGCCTTGTAGACGGATTCCTTGGCACTGAACAGCAGGCGGTCCCAGTGCACGCCGGGCCGCTCGGCCGCGAGCAGGCCGAGCCGCTCCCGTTCCGAGGGCAGCAGGACGGACTCTCCGACGCCCTCGGGCAGCGGGGCGTGCGGTTCGGCGTCGATACCGAGGGAGGCCAGGTCGGTGGCGCGGACCAGGGCGGCTGCGCAGTAGCCCTCGCAGTGGGTCATGCTGCCGACCAGCCCGTCCGGCCAGCGCGGTGCGCCGCGCTCGCCGCTCACGACGGGCTGCGGCGGGACCCCGAGCTTCTCCATGGCGCGCCGTGCGCAGGCGCGCACGGCGGAGAACTCACGGCGGCGCTTGGGCACGGCACGTGCGACGAGCGCCGCCTCCTCGGGATAGAGGGGGGCTTCGCGGATCGCCTCGTCACCGAGCATCTCCACGGCCACCACCGAGTCCGGGAGCAGCTCCTCGATCACCGGTTCCGACCTCCATCGGCAGAATGCGGCGCAGCTTGCCCGGGGGCTGGGATCGCTTGCGCCACTCGCGGGGGTATCCCACGGAGACCTCTTCGAAGCGGACGCCGTCGTGCCAGGTGGTCCGGGGGATGTGCAGATGCCCGTAGACCATGGTGGCGACGCGGAACCGGTGGTGCCAGTCGGCGGTGAGGGTGGTGCCGCACCACATGGCGAACTCGGGGTGCCACAGGACGTCCGTGGGATGCCGGTCCAGCGGGTAGTGGCCCGCCAGCACGGTCGGCAGCTCCTCGGGCAGCTCGGCGAGCCGGCGCTCGGTGGCCTCGACCCGGGCCCGGCACCAGGCCTCGCGGGTCGGGTAGGGGTCGGGGTGCAGCAGGTACTCGTCGTTGCAGACGATGCCGGTGCCGTGCGCGTAGGCGAGGCCCTCCTCCTTGGTGGCGCAGCCGGCCGGCAGGAAGGAGTAGTCGTAGAGGAGGAAGAGCGGTGCGACGACGAGCGGGCCGCCCGGGCCCTCCCAGACGGGATAGGGGTCCTCGGGGCTGACCACGCCGAGTTCCCGGCAGAGGCCGACGAGGTGCTCGTAGCGGGCGACGCCGCGCAGGGTGACCGGATCCTTGGGATGGGTCCACAGGTCGTGGTTGCCGGGGGCCCACAGCACCTTGGCGAAGCGGCCGGCCAGGGTCTCCAGCGTCCAGCGGATGTCGGCGACGGTCTCGGCGACGTCACCGGCCACGATCAGCCAGTCGTCATCCGTCTCGGGACGCATCTTCTCGACGAGCTCGCGGTTCTCCGGGTACGAGATGTGCAGGTCGCTGATGGCCAGCAACTGCCCGGCACCGGCCGTGGACTCCACCCCGCACCCCCTCCGATCATGTCGTCACCACCCACCACAGCACATGACGGGTCCACGGAACAAGGGGCCCTGTCGGCCTGTCGGCGGTCCTTCTCCGGCGGGCCCTCGGCGGGTCGCCGTCCGGTGCCCGGCAGACGGCCGTCAGTCAAGGAAACCGCCGTGGACGGTGCAGGAAAACGCGCGTGGACAGTCCCCGGCAATCCGTAACACTCACGTTGCACGCGGGGCCCTTCAAAGCCGTATGATCCCCCCAACACCACCGCCACGAACCTCCCTTCGCCCGGGGCGGTTTGGTGTTCCTCCAAGCACCCTGCCCGGGCACGGGCCGCTGAGTCCTGCCCGAAAAGCCCGAAAGGCGGCCTGCATGCTCTCTCGCGTACGCGTCTGGCTCAACCGCACGTACGCGGAGAACGTCTTCTTCATGGATCAACTGCGGAGAAATCCCAGCGACCGGGCGGTCGAGATCCATGCGACGCACGGTGACGCCGACTCCCCCGTGCTCGCCGCCGCCGACACCGCCGACCTGGAGCCGGAGGGCCTGTCCCCGGCCGGATACGTCGAGTACGCGCTCGACCAGTGCCAGCGCCGTGGCATCGATGTCTTCGTGCCCCGGCTGCACCAGTCGGCGATCGTCGCCCACCGGGCCGACTTCGAGGCGCTCGGTACGGCCCTGCTGGCTCCGACGCCCGAGGCCACCGCCGTCTTCGAGGACAAGGCGACCGCGTACGAGGCGGTCGGCGCAGTCGGTGTCCCGGTGCCGCCGTGGTGGCGGGTCCGCACGGCCGACGAACTGGTCGCCGCGGTCGAGGAACTGGAGGCCGACGGGCACAGGGCCTGCTTCAAGCCGGCCGCCGGTGCGGGTGGTGTGGGCTTCCGCGTGATCACGCGCGCCCCCCTCTCGCTCTTTCACCTCAACGGGTTCCCCGGGCCGTACGTCCAGCTCGACCTGGTCCTCGACGCGCTGCGGCGGGCCGACCAGCCGGTGGACTGGCTGGTGATGCCGCGCCTGGAGGAGCCGGAGGTGTCCGTGGACTGCCTCACCGGGCCCGACAACCGGGTCCGGCTGGCCGTCGGCCGGACGAAGAAGGGGCGGCGGCGCGGATTCACCCTCGACGAGCGGTGGCTGGAGCCGGCCCGGCTGATCGCGGAGGGTTTCGGGCTGCACTATCTGTCCAACATCCAGTTCCGGATGTACGGCGACGAGCCGGTGCTGCTCGATGTCAACACGCGTCCCGCCGGTGGGGTGCACCAGCTGTCACTCTGTGGGGTCAACGCGCCGTGGGCGGCTGTGCAGTTGGCTCTGGGCGAGGACCCCGGGGTGATCAAGCCGCCGTTCCTGGGGCAGGACTACGCGGTCGTGTCGGGGCCGAGGCCCGTGCTGCCGTCGGTTCCGGTGCGGCGGGAGGAGGCCGGCGAGGTCATGTTGCCCGCGCCGATGCCCGCGGCCGTCGAGGCCGTGGCCGAAGCGGCCCAGGTGTTGCCGCTTTAGGCTGCCGGCCCGAGAGCCGCCCGGCACCCCTGAGTTTCTCCAGCCACCGGTATGGACCAGTTCTGCCGTTCTCCTTGACAGCCGGATTGGTCCATACCAACTTGGTCTGCGCACCCTCAGCACTTCCGTGCACTCCCGAACACCCCCATTCCAGCAGGGAGATCGCGTGCGCAACTCGCTCAGACGTTCCAGACGTCGGATACTCGCACTGCTCGGGTCCGCCGCCCTCGCGCTCGCCGGGGCCATCGCGCTTCCCGGTACCGCACAGGCGGCCAACATCCTCTCCAACCCCGGCTTCGAGTCGGGAAGTCTCTCACCCTGGTCCTGCACCGGGAACCTGGGCTCGGTCGTCTCCTCCCCCGCGCACAGTGGGACCAAGGCCCTCGCGGGGGCCGTGAGTTCCAGTGACAACGCCCAGTGCACGCAGACCGTCGCCGTGCAGCCCAACACCACGTACTCGCTCAGCGGCTGGGTCCGCGGCTCGTACGTCTATCTCGGGGTGACCGGCGGCGCCTCCACCTGGACGACCTCGCCGTCCCAGTACAGCCAGCTGAGCGTCTCCTTCACCACCGGGGCCTCGCAGACCAGCGCCCAGATCTACGTCCACGGCTGGTACGCGCAGGGCACCTACTACGCCGACGACATCAGCCTCGACGGGCCCGGCGGGAGCTCCGACACCCAGGCGCCCACCGCCCCCGGCGGCCTCACCTCCACCGGCAAGACCTCGTCCAGCGTGTCGCTGTCCTGGTCGGCCGCGACGGACAACGTCGGGGTGACGGCGTACGACATCTACAGCGGGTCGAGCCAGGTGCTGAGCGTCTCCGGGACGAGCGCCACGGTGAGCGGACTCTCGCCCAGCACGTCCTACACCTTCAGCGTGAAGGCCCGCGACGCGGCGGGGAACGTCTCGGCCGCCTCCAACTCCGTCAGTGTCACGACCGACGCGGGCAGCGGCGGCGGGACCGGGTTCAAGCAGGCCGCGCCCTACCTGTACGAGGGCTGGGGCGACCCGCCGAGCCCGTCCACGGTGATGAGCGCCACCGGCGTCAAGTGGTTCACGATGGCCTTCGTGCTGGACTCGGGCGGCTGCACCCCGTCCTGGGACGGCAGCCGGCCGCTGACCGGCGGCGTCGACCAGACGGCGATCAACCAGATCCGGGCGGCCGGCGGTGACATCGTGCCCTCGTTCGGCGGCTGGCAAGGCAGCAAGCTCGGCGCCAACTGCTCGTCCGCGAGCGCACTCGCGGGGGCGATCCAGAAGGTGATCGACGCCTACGGTCTCAAGACCGTCGACATGGACATCGAGAACACGGACGAGTTCGAGAACGAAGCCGTGCAGGCGAAGATCCTGACCGCCCTGAAGACGGTCAAGGCCAACAACCCCGGCCTGAAGACGATCGTCACCTTCGGGACGTCCACCACCGGGCCGACGTACTACGGCAACCGGCTCATCGAGCAGGCGCAGTCGCTCGGTGCCGGCATCGACGTCTTCACCATCATGCCGTTCGACTTCGGTGGTGGCGCTGACATGTACGGCAACACGGTGAACGCGGCCGAGGGGCTGAAGGCCAAGCTGAAGTCCACGTTCGGCTGGGACGACGCGACCGCCTACGCACACATCGGGATCTCCGGCATGAACGGTCTGTCGGACCAGCAGGAGACCACGACCCCGGCGATCTGGACGCAGATCCGTGACTGGGCGAACTCGCACCACATCGCCCGGCTCGCGTTCTGGTCGGTCAACCGGGACCGCGGCTGCGCGGGCGGTGGCGTGGTGAGCAACTGCTCCGGGATCAGCCAGAGCAACTGGCAGTTCACCTCGATCACGGCCGGCTTCACCGGCTGAGCATCGGCAGCGGTGGCGTGGGGGTGCCTGGTGCCGCGGCAGGCCCTAGACCGGGTATCCCCACGCCTTAGCGATCTCGCTGAGCCGGGGCGGGAGTTCGGCGGTGGGGTCGGCCTGGCGGGCGGCCTGGATACGGCCGGACTTGATCTCGCTGCTCCAGTCGCCGAGTTTCGGCTTGAAGTCGCCGTGGTCCTGCTTGCCGTAGTCGAGCATGCCGCTCTCCCACGGGACGCCGAGGTACGCGCACAGGCCGCGGGTGACCCGCTCCGGTTCGGCGGTGAGGTCCTCGTAGGTGATCACATGGGCGCCGGTGAGCTTCTGGCGGGCCTCTTCGAGCTTTTCGGCGTAGCTCAGGACCTCGCCGCGGATCGCCTCGTGGTCGGGGTCGGCGCGGCGGCTGGTCAGGGACTGGATGACGGCGCCGGGGTGGCGAAGCAGGAGGACGAAGCGGGCCTCGGGCCAACATCGGTGCAGCCGGGTCCACATGAGGGTGTTGGGCGGGGTCTTGTCGACGATGACGTCCTTGCCGCTGCGGCTGAGCTCCAGGTGCAGCACCCGGTCCCACAGGACGTGCTCCAGCTCCTCGCGGTCGAGGGCGAGCTCCTTCATGGCGTCCGCGGTGAACTCCCGCGACATACGGACGTGGACCGTGCGCAGATGCATCTCGTGCGGGGCGCGGATGCGGCTGTGGCTGTTCAGCAGGACCCGCAGCAACGTGGAGCCGGAGCGCACCGAGGACAGCACGAAGACCGGGGACTCCACCAGGCGCGGGGCGCGCGGGGCCACGTAGCCGTCGGAGGCCTGGTGTGTGGCCGGCGCCCGCTGCTGGGTCGGGATCGCGTCCAGGGTGCGGCGCGGCGGACTCACCGCCTGTGCCATCAGCCGTCCCCGGCGCTTCAGCCCCTTGGCGATCGCTGACATTCGCGGGTCTCGCACGGTGATGCCTTTCTCTCGTCCCTGCCGTTCCGCATCCCAGGGGTGACAGACGAACTCAAGATGTCCAAGAGACGAACCAAAGGGGTCACGGCGGCCCGAAAAGCCGCCGTGACCAGCCAACTTACCGTTCCCTTAATTCTTCATATAAGAACTCCCGGCCTTTGGCATCAAACCGGCTCAGAACCGGCCGGATCCCCGGTACAGCTCCAGCTCCCCGTCCAACTCGACGGCGAGGACGGTGGCGTACGCGTCGACGTCGGCCGCGGCCGGTGGGTCGATCCACAGCACACCGACCGCCTCGTGCAGCCCGCCGACCACCCGGTGACCGAGCTCGGTGCCGCTGCCCACCACCGTGACCTTCCTGACCTTGGCGGCGAGGCCGCGGACGCCGATCTCGGCGCGCGGGGCGTCGAACAGGGTGAGATAGAGGGTGCGCCGGTCGGCGGAGAGGGTGCTGGGCCCGTAGTGGTGCCCGGCCGGCAGGCCGCGCCCGGTGCCGTACACCGCCTCCGCGTGCCTGCGGATCCACTCCCCCAGCCCCTCAAGGCGCTCCACCTGCCGCCGCGGGTGGTGCCGTCCGCCATGGGGCCGACGTCGAGCAGCAGATTGCCGCCGCCCCCGATGGTCTCCGTGAAGTAGCGGACCAGTTGGGCGAGGGACTTGTGGTTGTGATCGTGGTGCTGGTACCCCCACGAGTCGTTGACCGTCAGACACAGCTCCCAGGGGCCGTCCGGCGGGACGATGGGGGCGCCCTGCGCGGGGGTGGCATAGTCGCCCTCGCTGAGCATGCGCGCGTTGAAGATGACATGCGGGACGTACGAGCGGATGAGCGCGGCCAGTTCGGGGATCCGCCACTGCTCCTCGCTGCGCTCCCACTCGCCGTCGAACCACATCAGGTCCGGCCGGAAGCGGGAGGCCAACTCCGTTGTCTGGCCGTCCCGGTAGGCGATGAACCGTTCCCAGGCTGCCAGGTCCTCGTCCTCGGCCGCGACCTCGGAGTAGCGGTTGTCCTCCTGCTCCGGCGGGCGGCCGGGCTTGCGCGTGGAGGCGTAGTCGGGGTGGTTCCAGTCGGAGTGCGAGTAGTAGAGGCCGACCTTGAGAACCTTCTCGCGCAGGGCCTCGGCGTAGGGGCCGAGGTAGTCCCTGCCCAGGTTGAGGTCGCCGTACGCGGTGTCCCACAGGGCGACACCGTCGTGGTGACGGCTCGTGAGTACGGCATACCTGGCCCCGGCGCGCGCGAACAGGTCCGCCCACGCCCGCGGGTCGTAGTCGGCGCCGGTGAAGCGGTCCAGCTGGGACATGTACCGGTCGTGCGGCACGACGTCGTCGTAGAAGGACCAGGACTCCTGGACCCCGTCGACGGCATAGATGCCCCAGTGCACGAAGATCCCCAGCTTGGCGTCGGTGAACCAGGGTTGCATCGGCATCCGGTCAGCCCCTCCGGAGGCGGAGGGTGAGGATCTGGAAGGGGCGCAGCTCCACGGGGACGGTGTCGCCGTCGGCGGACACGTCCTCCAGGGGGCGTTCCAGCAGGTCGGTCACCTGGGCGCCCGCGAGCGGGAAGCCGGTGCGGAGCACGCCCTGGGCACGGCCGCCCCGGGACTCGTAGAGCCGGACCACGACATCGCCGGAGACGTCGTCGGCGAGCTTGACCGCCTCGACGGTGACGCCCTCGCCGGTGACGGAGACCACCGGCTGCGGCTCGCCCGCCGAATCGGCGACCCGCAGCGGGAGGTTGAGGGCGTAGCCGGCCGCGACCGCGTCCTCGATGCCCGCGCCGGGCAGGAGGGAGTAGGTGAAGCGGTGGCGGCCCTGGTCGGCCCCGGGGTCCGGGACGCGCGGGGCGCGGACCAGGGAGAGGCGGACCGTGGTGGTCGTACCTCCGTCCTCGCGGACCGTTCGGGAGACGTCGTGGCCGTACGTAGAGTCGTTGACGACGGCGACGCCGTAGCCGGGCTCCGCGATGTGCACCCAGCGGTGGCCGGAGACCTCGAAGCGGGCCGCCTCCCAGGTGGTGTTGGTGTGCGTGGGCCGCTGGACGTGGCCGAACTGGATCTCGGCGGAGGAGTGCGGGGCGCGGATGTCCACCGGGAACCCGGCCTTGAGGAACTTCTCCGCCTCGTGCCAGTCGATGTCCGTCTCGAAGTCGATCCGGGGGCTGCCCGCGCGGACGGTGATCGTCTGGGTGATCTTCGAGCCGTTGCCGAAGGCGCGGGTGACGCGGATGGAGCCGAGCAGCGGGTCCGCGTCGACGACCTCGACCGAGTCCGTTTCCAGGAGATCCGTGTAGCGGTTCTTGTAGTGCTTGTCGACGTCCCAGGCGTCCCAGTAGTTGGGGAGGTCGGTATGGAGGCGGAGCAGGTTGCCCTGGCCGGCGAGGACTTCACGGTTCGCCCGTAGATCGAACACAGAAGACAGTGTGCCGTCTTCTGCGATCCGTACACGGACGAGTCCGTTGTCGATGACCCGCCCGTCGACCGTCACCGGCCGCGGAGCCTCGACGGCGCCCGTCAGAGGCGCGCTGCCGCTCGCCGGGACCTCGACATACACCGGAGCGCCCGCGCCGTCGCGGACGACCTCCGCGCGGTCGTAGGGGCTGGTGTTGAAGACCCGTGCCGGGCCGCCGCCCAGCGCGGCGACCGCCTCGGTGGTGAGCGCCTCCAGTTCCTGGGCGACCCTGCCGTACTCGGCCTCGGCCTCGCGGTGCACCCAGGCGATCGAGGAGCCCGGCAGGATGTCGTGGAACTGGTGGAGCAGGACCGTCTTCCAGAGCCGGTCGAGCTTGTCGTGCGGGTAGCGGTAGCCGGGCGCGTGCAGGACGGCCGTCGTGGCCCACAGCTCGGCCTCCCGCAGCTTGTGTTCGCTGCGCCGGTTGCCCTGCTTGGTGCGGGCCTGGGAGGTGTAGGTGGCGCGGTGCAGCTCCAGGTAGAGCTCGCCGACCCAGACGGGCGCGTCCTCGTACTCGGCGCGGGCCTTGGCGAAGAAGGCGTCCGGGTGCTCGACCTCGACCTTCGGGGAGCCCTCCAGGTCCCTGAGGCGGCGCGCCCGTTCCATGATCTCGCGGGTGGGGCCGCCACCGCCGTCGCCCCAGCCGAAGGGGGCCAGCGAGCGTGTCGCGCCGCCCTTCTCGGCGTAGTTGCGGACCGCGCGGGCCATCTCCTCGCCGCTGAAACGGGCGTTGTAGGTGTCGACGGGCGGGAAGTGCGTGAAGATACGGGTGCCGTCGATGCCCTCCCACCAGAAGGTGTGGTGGGGGAACTTGTTGGTCTGGTTCCAGGAGATCTTCTGGGTGAGGAACCACTCGTTGCCGGCGAGTTTGGCGAGCTGCGGGTAGGCCGCGTTGTAGCCGAAGGAGTCCGGCAGCCAGACGCCCTTGGTCTCAATGCCGAAGTGCTCGATGAAGAACCGCTTGCCGTGGACGAACTGGCGGGCGACCGCCTCGCCGCCGGGCAGGTTGCCGTCGGCCTCCACCCACATGCCACCGACCGGCGCCCACTGGCCCTTCTTCACCGACTCCTGGATCCGGGCCCAGACCTGCGGGTAGTTGTCGCGCACCCACTCGTACTGCTGGGCCTGCGAGCAGGCGAAGACGAACTCCTCGTACTCGTCGGCGAGCGAGGTGACGTTGGAGAAGGTGCGGGAGGTCTTGCGCTTGGTCTCACGGATCGGCCACAGCCAGGCCGAGTCGATGTGGGCGTGACCGACACCGGAGATGCGATGGGCGCTGGCGTGCGCGGGCTTCGACAGCACCGGCTTCAGGGACTCGCGCACGGCGGGGGCCGAGCCGGAGACGTCGTCCAGATCGAGCAGGTCCATCGCGTGGTCGAGGGCGTGCATGATCTCGTGCCGGCGCGGGTCGTGCTCGCCCAGTTCCAGCATCAGCTCGCGCAGCACCTGGACGTCGAGGTCGAGGTGCCAGACCTCCTCGTCGAGGACGGCGATGTCGGCGCGCTTGAAGGTGTAGAGCAGCTTGTCGCCGGCCGTCAGTACGTCGCCGAGCGGTGTCGGCGCCGCGAAGTCGTTCGCCAGGATGTCGGGGTTGGAGGCGGCCTCGACCAGGTAGTCGATCACCTCGCCGCCGGACGCCGGGTTGGCGATCGCCACGTACTGGTTGAGCGGGTTGACCGCCTTCAGCGGGGTCCCGTCGGTCAGATGGACCAGGGCCTCGGCCTGGTTGCCGGGCCAGTCGCCCACGAAGCCGAGGTCGATGACGGCCTCGACGCGGCGGCCCGCGAACGCGGCGGGCACCTGGCCGCGCATCCGGAACCAGGTGGTGCCCCAGGGCGGGCCCCACGGGGTGTCCATCGCGAACGGCTCGTACGGGGCGGCCGCGGCCTCCTCGAAGGGCACCGGCTCCCCGGGGGCCTGCCAGGCGGACACCTCGAAGGGAACGGCGGCCGCGTAGATCGCGGGCTTGATGCGCTGGTTGTGGAGGCGCTCTACGCGCTCCTCGATCCGGCGGCGTTCGTCGTGCATGGAAGACTCCAGAAAAGAGGGTGGGAAAGCGCTTTCCGGCCGCTGCCTACTTTAGGTACCCCAGCCCGGGGTGGACCTCGGTGTACCCCTCCACCAGCCGGCGGGCCACGTTCACCGAGTCGACCAGCGGGTGCAGGGCGAACGCCTTCACGGCCGTCGTACGGGATCCGGACTCGGCCGCGGCGAGCACCTCGCGCTCGACGGCCTTGACCGAGCAGACCAGGCCGGTGGCGTGGTCGGGCAGCGGGTCGACGGCGACCGGGTGGGCGCCGTTGGCGTCGACGAGGCAGGGCACCTCGATGACGGCCTCGCCGTCGAGCACCGAGAGGGTGCCGCGGTTGCGGACGTTGAGGATCAGGGTGGTGCGCTCGTCGCGGGCGATGGCCCGCATCAGCGCCAGGGCGACCTTCTCGTAGCCGCCGGACAGGTCGTCGGCGTCGCGTTCGCCGGCGCCGGCCGTCTCGCGGTTCTCGGCCATGTAGGTCGCCTCGCGCTCGGCGCGGGTGCGCTCCCAGGCCGCCAGGGCGGCGGCCCCCGGCCGCTGGACCTCCTCGTAGAAGTGCGCCTGCTGGTCGCGGAGGAAGGCGCCGCGGGTCTTCTCGGCCTGCTGGTAGGCGCGGACGGCCTCGCGGTTGAAGTAGTAGTAGTGCAGATACTCGTTGGGGATCGCGCCGAGGGACTGGAGCCAGTCGACGCCGAAGAGCTTGCCCTCCTCGAAGGAGCCGAGCAGGCCGGGGTCGGCGAGCAGCCGCGGGAGTTCGTCACGGCCCGCGACGCGCAGGCCGCGCACCCAGCCGAGGTGGTTGAGGCCCACGTAGTCGATCCAGGCCTCGCGCGGGTTCGCGCCGAGAACCCGGGCGATACGGCGGCCGAGGCCGACCGGCGAGTCGCAGATGCCGATGACACGGTCGCCGAGGTGGCGTGACATGGCCTCGGTGACCAGTCCGGCGGGGTTGGTGAAGTTGATGACCCAGGCGTCGGGGGCGAGGCGGGCCACCCGCCGGGCGATGTCGACGGCGACGGGGACGGTCCGCAGACCGTAGGCGATCCCGCCCGCGCCGACCGTCTCCTGGCCGAGGACGCCCTCGGCGAGGGCCACCCGTTCGTCGTCGGCCCTGCCCTCCAGGCCGCCGACGCGGATCGCGGAGAAGATGAAGTCGGCGCCGCGCAGGGCCTCGTCCAGGTCGGTGGTGGCGGTCACGGCGGGGGCGTCTTCGACGGTGGACGCCTGTTCGGCCAGCACACGGGCGACTGCATGCAGCCGACCGGCGTCGAGATCGTGCAGCACGACCTCGGTGACCCGCCCCTCGCCGCGGTCCGTCAGCAGCGCCCCGTACACGAGCGGCACGCGGAATCCGCCGCCGCCCAGAATCGTCAGTTTCACGCTTGAGCCTCTCCTGCCAGGACCACGTCGACACCGGCCTCCTCCAGGGCGGACCGGGTCGCCGGGTCGACCGGCGCGTTGGTCACCACCAGGTCCAGGTCCTCGGGACCGCAGACCTTCGCCATGCCCGTACCCGGGAACTTGGCGGCATCGGCGAGCAGCGCCACCTTGTCGCTCGCCCCGATCATCGCGCGCTTGACCGGCACCTCCACGACCGTCGTGTCCATCACCTGCCCGCCCGGGCGCACTCCACTGGTGCCGAGGAAGAGCCAGTCGGCGTGCAGCTGGCGCAGGTTGTCCTCGGTGAGGAAGCCGACCAGGGAGCGGTACTCACGGCGGACCATGCCGCCGAGCAGCACCAGTTCGATGCCCTCGTCGTCGGCGAGCTCCTCGTAGACCACGAGGTTGCTGGTGATGACGGTGAGACGGCGGCCGTGCAGCCGGCGGGCCAGCCGGTAGGCGGTGGTGCCGATGTCCAGGAGGACCGACTGGCCGTCCGCGACCAGGGCGGCGGCGTGGGCCGCGATGGCGTCCTTCTCCGCGACGCGCACCTCGGCGACCTCGGCGAAGGGCTGGTCGCCCTCGTCGGCGACGGCACCGCCGTGGACCCGCGTCAGCAGGCCCTCCTCCTCCAGTTTCAGCAGGTCACGCCTGACGGTGGCGGGGCTCACGCCGAGTTGCTCGGAGAGATCGGTCACGGCCGCGGGGCCGCCCGAGCGCAGGGCCCGCAGGATGAGTTGATGTCGTCGTTCTGCCAGCACGCGACGCACACTACTCGTCATCTTCAATCATTTCCATGCTCAGTTCTGCTCGGGTATTGACCAATCTCGCGTGGCAGCGCACGATTCCCGTCATCGAAATTGACGAGATTTGACGAGAGGGTGGCGTGTGGACGACGACATACCCGATGTGCTGCTCACCGGACTGCTCTTCTACGACCTCGTCCTCACGGGGCTCGGCAAGCCGCCGACGCCCGGCGAGGAGATCCGGACGGCCGGCATGGGCTGCGGCCCCGGCGGCATCGCCAACCTCGCGGTGGCCGCCGCCCGCTTCGGTCTGCGCACCTCGCTGGCCACGGTCTTCGGCGAGGACTTCTACGGCGCCTACTGCCACGAGGTCCTGGCCGGACAGGAAGGCGTCGACCTCGCCCTCTCCCGGGTCGCGGGCGGCTGGCCCACCCCGGTCACCGTCGCCCTCGCCCACGGGCGGGACCGGGCCCTGGTCACCCACGGCTCACAGCCGCCGTACTCGCAGGACGTGCTGATGGGCGACCCGCCCGAGGCACGCACCGCCCTCGTGCACATCGAGGCCGAAACCCGCGAGTGGATCGCCAAGGCCGCCGCCAACGGCACCCGGATCTACGCCGACGTCGGCTGGGACCCCACCCAGGAGTGGTCCCGCGACCTCCTCGACCAACTCGCCCTGTGCCACGCCTTCCTCCCGAACGAGACCGAGGCGATGGCCTACACCCGCACCCACAGCGCGGTCGCGGCCCTCGGCGCGCTCGCCGAACTGGTCCCGGTGGCCGTGGTCACGCGGGGCGGGGACGGCGCGGTGGCCGTCGACCAGACCACCGGCGAGTTCGCGGAGGTCCCGGCCCTCGCCGTGGACGTCCTCGACGCGACGGGTGCCGGGGACGTCTTCGGGGCGAGCTTCGTCGCCGCCTCCCTCGGCGGCTGGCCGCTGGCGGAACGGCTGCGGTTCGCCGTACTCGCCGCCGGTCTCTCGGTCGGCCACCACGGCGGGGCGCTGGCGGCCCCCGGCTGGTACGGCGTCGACCGCTGGTGGCGCTCCCTGACCGACCCCGATCTGAAATACGCCTACGGCTTCCTGACGGACCGGCTGCCGGCCGACCCCGGCCCGCCCGTCCGCCACGCACCCGTCACTCCCCCCGCACGGCAGTACTGAGACCCCTCGCCACCCCCACGCTCCATGCGAAAGTCCCGAACAGATCCGAAAGATCCGAAAGGCGGTGGGAGCTGTGCGGCTCTCACGTAGAGGCCTGCTGCGCGCGGGCCTGGCCGGTACGGCCGCCACGACGCTCGGCGGCCTGGCATCCGGCTGTGCCGTTCCGACCGGTTCCACCGGCCGGAACATGGTCCTGTGGTATTGGGACGGCGGCCTCGGTGACACGGTCATCAAGAACGCCAAGGCGCGCTACGACGCGCACGTCGACCTGCAGGCCATCAAGATCGGCGGCTACTACCGGTCGAAGCTGCTCACCACGATGACCGGCCGGGCCCGCATACCGGACGTCGCGGGCCTCAAGGGCGAGGACATGGCGTCCTATCTCCCCGACGCCGACCAGTTCGTGGACCTGCGCACGCTGGGCGCGGACAAGTACCGGAGACAGTACCTGCCCTGGAAGTGGGATCAGGGCATCGCCGACGACGGCACCATGGTCGGCTTCCCGATCGACTGCGGCCCGGTCGCGCACCTCTATCAGTACCCGGTCTTCCGGAAGGCCGGACTGCCCTACGAACCCGACGACGTCTCCGCCGAACTGAACACCTGGGAGAAGTTCTTCGCGGCCGGCGAGCGGCTCAAGAGGCGGATCCCGGGGACCTTTCTGCTCTCCGACGTCAACGCCGTCTTCGAGAACGTGGTGCAGCAGGGCAGCGAGCGGTACGTCGACAAGGACCGCCACTTCATCGGCGACCAGGAGCACGTCCGCCACGCCTGGGCGCTGGCCGTGGAGGCCAAGCGGCGGGGGATTGTCTCCGCCCTGGTCAGCGGCACGCCGGACCAGCTCTCCGCGCTCCAGGACGGCAAGCTGCCCAGCCAGCTCAACGCCTCCTGGGCCACCAACGACATCAAGACCGGTGTACCGAAGACCAAGGGCAGGTGGCGGGTTGCCCAGATGCCGGTACGGCCGTCCAACAACGGTGGTTCGTTCCTGTCGATCACCAAGGCGTGCCGCGAGCCCGAGCAGGCGTTCCAGATCATCGCCTGGATACTGAACGCCGCCAACCAGGCACAGGGCTTCGTGGACGCGGGGCTCTTCCCCTCGACCCCGGCGTCGTACGACATGAAGACCCTGCGCGCGCCCGACCCGTTCTTCGGCGGCCAGGTGACGATGGACGTCTTCGGGCCCGCCGCGCAGAAGATCGCGGTCGCCTACAACAGCCCGTTCGACGTGGCGCTCTCGCAGCCCCTCAAGGACGAGATCAAGAACGTCGGCGTCCTCGGCAAGAACCCCGAGCAGGCCTGGAAGGACGCCATGAGCAAGTGCCGGCGCATCGCCAAGCACCTGGGGGTGAGCTACTGATGGCCACCGCACTGGAGAAGCCCACAGCGACCGTGGCACGGACCTCGACGGCCGGCGGCCCCCGCAAGGGATTCCGCAAGTACTGGCACCTCTACGCCGCGATCTCCCCCTTCTACCTCCTCTTCGTCTGCTTCGGCCTGATCCCGGTCGGCTTCTCGCTCTATGTCTCCCTCCACCGCTGGGACGGCCTCGGCTCGATGGAGTGGGCGGGTCTGTCGCAGTACCGGTACCTGCTGGACGACACCGACTTCTGGACCGCGGTCGGGAACACGATCGTCATCTGGGCGCTCGCCACCTTCCCCATGATCTTCCTGGCGATGGTGACGGCCGCGATGCTCAACTCGGCGGTCCGCTTCAAGAACCTCTACCGCTTCGCCTACTTCCTGCCGAACGTCACCTCGGTGGTCGCCGTGGCGATCATCTTCGGTTCGGTGTTCTCCACCAACTTCGGCCTGGTGAACGCCTTTCTGCAGGCGGTGGGCCTCGACCAGGTGGCCTGGCTGAACACCCCCTGGGGCATCAAGGTCGCCATCGCCACCCTGATGACCTGGCAGTGGACCGGCTACAACGCGATCATCTTCCTCGCCGGACTGCAGACGATCCCCGGTGAACTGTATGAAGCCGCCCGTATGGACGGCGCCGGGCCCGTGCAGACCTTCTTCCGGATCACGCTGCCGATGATGCGGCCGGTGCTGCTGTTCGTGCTCGTCGTGTCGACCGTCACCGGTCTGCAGAGTTTCTCCGAACCGCAGGTGCTGCTCCAGACCACCGCCAACGACTCGACGTTCGCGGGCGGTCCGGGTCACGCCGGCCAGACGATGGTCCTCTACTTCTTCCAGCAGACCTTCGACAACAACGACTTCGGCTACGGCGCCGCCGTGGCGTGGGGCATCTTCCTCGTCGTCATCATCTTCTCGATCATCAACTGGCGCCTGGTGCAGCGCCGGGGCGAAGACTAGGGAGGCCGCACACCATGGCATCCATCCGCACAACCCGCCGCCCCAGGGCCGTCAAGGGCACCCGCGGCCGTGGCATCGCCCTGCACGCCGTCCTGATCGTCGGTCTGCTGCTGTCGGCCTTCCCGTTCTACTGGGCGGTGATCATGTCGACGCACACCTCGTCGGAGATCTTCTCCTACCCGCCGAAGCTGCTGCCGGGCCCGCACTTCCTGGAGAACGTCCGCAGTCTCTTCGGCAACATCGACTTCTTCGGTTCGATGGCTAACTCGCTGCTGGTCGCGGGCTCGGTGACCTTCCTGGTCCTGTTCTTCGACTCGCTCGCGGCCTTCGTCTTCGCCAAGTTCGACTTCCCGGGCAAGAACGTGCTGTTCGCCCTGCTGATGGTCATCTTCATGGTGCCGGCCCAGCTGTCCGCCATCCCCCAGTTCGTGATCATGGGGAAGCTGGGCTGGATCGGCTCGATGACCTCGCTGATCGTGCCGGCGGCGGCCAACGCGTTCGGCATCTTCTGGATGCGCCAGTACATGAAGGGCGCCATCCACGACGAACTCCTCGACGCCTCCCGCATCGACGGCGCCGACTTCCTCCGCCAGTACTGGCACGTGGCCCTCCCGGTGGTCCGGCCGGGCCTCGCCTTCCTCGGCATCTTCACCTTCATGGGCCAGTGGAACGACTACGCCTGGCCCCTGATCGCCCTCACCAACCCGGACAACGTCACTCTCCAGGTGGCGCTGTCCCAGCTCAACGGAACCCACGGAACCACCGACTACGGAATGGTCATGACCGGAGCGCTTCTCGCCCTCGTCCCCCTGCTGGTCGTGTTCGCGGCCGGCGCCCGCCAGATCATCGGCGACCTGGCCAAGGGAGCCATCAAGTGACGGACCCGCTGGTGGCCGTCCGCCCCTGGGAGGCACCCGAGGTGACCTCCTGGGGGCGGTTGCCGACGCATACCGTCGACCGCCGTCCGGGCGCCCTGTCCCTGGACGGCGAGTGGCGCTTCCAGCTGCTGCCGGCTCCGGACGCGGCGACGGTCGACGATCTATGGTCGACCGCATACGTCCCAGGCGTGTGGACGATGCAGGATACGGACGACCGTCCGCAGTACACGAACGTCCGTATTCCGTACGCGGAATTCCCGCCGCAGGCGCCCGCCGCCAATCCGACCGGCATCTACGAGCGTGAACTGGATGTCCCCGCCGACTGGACCGGCCGCCGGATCGTCCTCCAGGTCGGCGCCGCCGAGAGCGTCCTCCTCGTCCACGTGGACGGGCGGCCCGTCGGCATCTCCAAGGACTCCCATCTGGCCGCCGAGTTCGACCTGACGGAACGGCTCCGCCCCGGCGAGCGGTCGGTCGTACGGCTGACCGTCGTCAAGTGGTCGGACGCCTCGCACATCGAGGACCAGGACCACTGGTGGCACGGCGGAATCACCCGCTCGGTGCTGCTGTACGCGACCGACCCGCTGTATCTCGCGGACGTGACCGTGCGGGCGCGGCGGGACGGCGACCTGCGGGTGGACTGTCTGGTGCGGAACGCGGCGGGCGGCCGGGCGCTGCCCCGGGGGTGGTACGTCAGCGCCGATGTGGACGGCGAACTCCTCACGCAGGACGCCGAGTTCGATCGGCTCAACGCGGAGGACGACCGGGTCTCCGACTTCCTGGGCGAGGCCCGCATCCATGCAACCGTGCCCGAGGTGAGCACCTGGAACGCGGAGGAGCCCGAGCTGTACGGGCTGACCGTCCGGCTGCACCGCGCGGACGGCACGGTCGCCGACGCGTCGAACCACCGCGTCGGCTTCCGTGACGTCGAGATCGCCGGCCGGGACCTGCTCGTCAACGGCGAGCGGGTGTTCATCCGGGGCGTCAACCGGCACGACTTCCACCCGCTCACCGGGCGGACGGTGTCCTACGACGACATGCGCGCTGACCTGGTGCTGCTGAAGCGGTTCGGCTTCAACGCGATCCGCACCTCGCACTACCCGAACGACCCCACGCTCTACGACCTCGCCGACGAGCTGGGTCTCTACGTCGTCGACGAGGCCGACATCGAGTCCCACGACCACGCGCACGAGATCGCCGACGACCCGCGCTATCTGAACGCCTTCGTGGACCGGGTCTCACGCATGGTGCTGCGCGACAAGAACCACCCGTCGGTCATCATCTGGTCACTGGGCAACGAGTCCGACTACGGGGCCAACCACGACGCGGCGGCAGGCTGGGTACGGCGGCACGATCCCACCCGGCCCATCCAGTACGAGGGGGCGGCCAGGCGCGGCTGGGCGGACCCGGACGTGGCCTCCGACATCGCCTGCCCGATGTACGCCCCGCTGGAGGAGTGCGTGGCGCACGCGCTGTCCGGGGAGCAGACCAAGCCGCTCATCCAGTGCGAGTACTCGCACGCCATGGGCAACAGCAACGGCACGCTGGCCGACCACTGGGCTGCCATCGAGTCCACTCCAGGTCTTCAGGGCGGGTTCATCTGGGAGTTCTGGGACCACGGAATTCTCCAGCGGGTGAGCGACGGTAGACCGGTCGGGCGCGCGGGCGCCGGGCTGTACGACAACGGTGTCGCCGCGCCCGGCCACCGCTGGGCGTACGGCGGCGACTTCGGCGAGGCCCTGCACGACGGGGCGTTCGTCGCGGACGGAGTGGTCTTCCCGGACCGCACGCCCAAGCCCGCGATGTACGAGCACCGGGAGATCGCGGCGCCGGTGCGTATCCGGTGCTTCAAGCACGAGGGCATCGTGCTCGCCAACCACCAGCACTTCCGGGGCTTCGGCTGGCTGACAGGCACCTGGGAGCTGGCGCTGGCCGACGGCCGTACCCTGACCGGCCCGGCGGAGCTGCCCGAGCTGTGCCCCGGCGAGACCGCGGCCGTACCGCTGCCCTTCGAGGTGCCGGCGGACGGCGGCGAGGCCTGGCTGACACTGCGGGTGACGACCGCCGAGGACCAGGCCTGGGCGCCGGCCGGCACGGAGATCTGCGCGCCGCAGATCCGGATCCGGGCGGCGGACACCCCCGGGGAGCCTGTGCCGGCGGGACCGGCCGTGGAGGTGGACGGCGAGGGTCTGCTGCTGCACCCGCTGCTGACCGCCGCTCCGGCGCTGTCGCTGTGGCGGGCGCCCACGGATAACGACGAGCTGGGCGGGATCGCGCTGCGCTGGCGGGCCTGGGGCCTGGACCAGCTGGTGCGCAAGGTGGTTTCCGTGCGCCGGGACGGCGACCGGGTGGCCGTGGTCGCCGAGTACGCCGGTACGGTCGGTGTCGTACGGCACCGGCAGGAGTTCATCCCGGTCGAGGGCGGCATCCGGGTCGAGGAGTCGGCCGAGCTGCCCGCGGTGTTCGACGACGTGGCCCGGGTCGGCTCGGTCTTCGAGACGGTGGCCGGGCTCGATCTGCTGGAGTGGTTCGGTCAGGGTCCCTGGGAGTCGTACCCGGACCGCGCCGCCGGCGCCCCGGTCGGCCACCACTGTCTCCCCGTGGACAAGTTGTTCACCCCGTATCTGCGGCCCCAGGAGAGCGGCGGCCGGCACGGCGTACGGCGGTTCACGCTGTCGGCGCCGGACGGGACCGGACTCGCGGTCGAGCTGGACGAGCCCCGCCAGGTCTCCGTCACCCGCTACCGCGCCGAGGACCTCACCGCGGTCACGCACCACGACGAACTCGTGCCGCGGGCCGGCTGTGTGGTCCACATCGACGCCGCACACCGGGGCCTCGGTACGGCCTCGTGCGGTCCCGACACCCTCCCCTCCTACCTCGTCGCACCGGGCGTCCACCGCTGGAGCTGGACCCTGCGAGTGGGTTCCTGACGATTGGTCACCTATTCGCTCACCCTGCGGATACCTCCAAAGGCTCGTCGAGGCGCTGTGCGGAGGGGCTGACAAGCCGCGCCGCACGGCGACCTGCTCAGGCGTAGAACCGCGACAGGCTCCGCAGAACGGCGGCGGGCTTGGTCCCGCCCTCGATCTCGATCGTCCCGTCCACGGCGATCTGCACCCCGCTGGACGAGGCCGTGGCCGATCAGGCCGTCAAGTCCATCACCGAGGCCGGCGGCACCGCAGTCGCCGAAGTGGTCCCGGTCGGGGGGCGCGGGCGGTGTCCCTTCAACGTACGACGGTTGCGGCTTCGAGATAGAAGCTAAGAGCAATAATTGTTGTCGTCAATAGTTGTTGCCGACCCGCGGGTGCGTCATGCTGGAGTCGGTGCCACAGAACGCCCCCGCCGCCGGGGCCCGGACCAGGGAGACCGCCATCACCCGCCAGCACACCGAGAACCCGACCTCGATCGACGCGGAGGAGCCGTGGATGCGCGAGCTGCACGCGGACACGGGCTACCTGCTGTACCGCCTGGGCCTGCGCTCGGGGCAGCTCTTCAACACGGTCCTGCAGGAGTCGGGGCTACGGCTGCGCCACTACGCGGTGCTGCGTTTCCTCGCCACCTCGCAGGGCGCGCTCCAGCGGGAGCTGAGCACCCGGCTCGGCTACGACCCGAGCGCGATCGTCGGCCTGGTCGACGACCTGGAGAAGCTGGGCTTCGCCGAGCGGCGCCCCTCCCCCGACGACCGCCGCAGCCGGATCGTCGTCCTCACCGAGGCCGGCGGCGCCTTCCTGCGGGACACCGACGAGGCGGGCCAGCGGGTCACGAGCGATCTGCTCGGCCCGCTCGACCCCGCCGAGCGTCAGGCACTCCACGCTCTTCTGCTGCGCGTCGCCGACCGGCCATGACCGCCGCCGCCCGCTCCGCGCCCGACCGGTTGCTGGCGGTGCTGGCCGCGTTCGACCACCGGCATCCGGCGCTCAGCCTGAGCGGCATCAGCCGGCGGGCCGGGCTCTCCCTGAGCACCGCGCACCGCCTGGTCGGCGCGCTCACCGCGTGGGGCGCGCTGGAGCGGGACCCGGACGGCTTCTACCACGTGGGGCTGCGGCTCTGGGAGCTGGCCGCGCTGGCGCCCCGGGGGCTCGCGCTGCGCCAGATCGCGCTGCCTTATCTGGAGGACCTGTACGAAGCGACCCACGAGAACGTGCAGTTGGCGGTGCGGGACGGGTCCGAGGTCGTCTACATCGAGTGGCTGTCGGGGCGTTCGGCGGTGGGTGTGCACATCCGGGTGGGCGCCCGCTGGCCGCTGCACGCGACGGGGGTGGGCCTCGCCCTGCTCGCGCACGAGACACCCGGGCTCCAACAGGAGTACTGCGCGGGGTCGCTGGCCGCCTTCACGCCGTACACCATCACGGATCCAGGTCAATTGCGCCGCTCGCTGGCCGAGGTGCGGCGCACGGGCGTCGCGGTGAGCAGCCGTCAGGTGACCGACGACGCGCTGTCGGTGGCGGCTCCGGTGCGCGGGGCGGCGGGGCAGGTGGTATCGGCCGTCTCGGTGGTGGTGCCCCAGGCCGGCGCCCAGGTACCGGCGCTGGTCCCGGCGGTACGGCTGGCGGCCCGCGGCATCTCTCGCGCACTGGGCTGGCAGCCGGAGCGGCCGGAACCGTCCGGATAGCGCGGCCGGGTGACGGCGGACAACGCCCGACGGCGTCCGTTCCCGACGCGGGGTCGAATCGGGGCCCCGGCGAATACCTGACGTGGGATCAGCCGAGCGCCGCCGTCGCCGTGTACGTCAGCTCGTCGCCCTGGTGGTGGGCCGTGCCCCGGCAGGTGAACGTCGTGGCGGTGGAGACCGGGGGGCGGGCGACCCGCCAGCGGACCGTGAGGCGTTCGCCGGGATCCAGGCGGGCCGCGGTGGCCGCGTCCCGGGCGTGGACCACCCAGCCGCTCGGGGCGTCGAGGGTGAGCCGGGCGGCGTTCCAGGGCCGCCCGGAGCCGTTGGCCAGCGTGGCGGTGACCGTGAACTCCGCTCCCCCGCCGCCCACTTCAAGGGTCACGCCGAAGGGCTTGCGCGGGTACACCGGCGCCCACGACCCGCGCATCAGCTTCACCAGGGCGTCCGCCTGCGCGGGCCGGGCGGCGGCGAGGTCGTGCTCCTCGCCGGGGTCGCGGGCGAGGTCGTACAGCTCCACGTCCCACTGGTCGTCCGGAGCGCGAAGGTTCTGCCCCGGCGCGAACCGGATCGCCTTGAGGTCGCCGCGCCGCAGCGCCTCGGCGAGCCGGTCGCCCCGGCCGTGGTCGACGGCGTTCTGGCGTGCGGTGACGCCCGCGTGGTTGCGGTAGAAGTACAGGCTGTCGTGGTGGGCCGTATGCGAGGAGCCGCGCAGGAGGGGGGCGATGGAGAGGCCGTCGACGTCGGTGGGGGCGGGCGCGCCCGCGAGGTCGGCGAGGGTGGGCAGCAGGTCGGTGAGCGGGGTGGGCCGGTCCGTGGTGCCGGTCGGGACGTGCCGCGGGGACCAGGCGATGAGGGGGACACGGATGCCGCCCTCGTAGAGGTTCCGCTTGAAGCCACGCAACGGGCCGTTGCCGTCGAAGAGTTCGGGGTCGGTGCCCGCCTCCTCGTGCGGTCCGTTGTCGCTGGTGACGAGGACGACGGTGTTGTCGGCGAGGCCGAGCGCGGTCAGCTTGTCGGTGAGGTCGCCGACGAGGGTGTCGAAGCCGGTGACCTGGGCGGCGTGCCGTTTGTTGGGCCCGGTCCAGGGGCGGTCGGCGTACTCGCCGACGTGCGGGTCCTTGCTGGGCGCGTGCGGCACGGTCGGGGCGAGGTAGAGCAGGAACGGCTCGTCGCGGTGGGTGTGGATGAAGCCGAGCGCGCGTTCGGAGATGAGGTCGGGGGCGTAGACCTTCTGGGCGCCGCCCTTGTTGGCCGGGATCTCCTCACGGCTGCCGTTGTGCCACAGGTACTCGGGGAAGTAGTCGTGGGCGTGGTGGTGGGTGAGGTAGCCGTAGAACTCGTCGAAGCCGCGGGAGTTGGGGTGGCTCGGCTGGTCGGGGGCGTTGGGTCCGAAGCCCCACTTGCCGATCAGGCCGGTGCGGTAGCCGAGCGCCTTGAGCGCCTCCGCGAAGGTGAAGTCCCGGTCGGTGAGGGCGCCCTGGCCGCCCGGTCCGAAGGGGTTGCTCCGCACGGTCGCGTGCCCGCTGTGCAGGCCGGTGAGGAGCGAGCAGCGCGCGGGCGCGCACACCGGGGCGGGCGCGTAGGCCTGGGTGAAGCGCAGGCCCTCGGCGGCGAGGGTGTCCAGACGCGGGGTGTGCATCAGCTGCTGGCCGTAGGAGCCGAGTTCGCCGTAGCCGAGGTCGTCGGCGAGGACGACCACGAAGTTGAGCCGGTTCGACGGGGTCCGCGCGGCGGGCGCCGCCACGGCCGGGTTGACGGTGTGCGGGGCCGGCCGGGCGGGCTGTGCCGCGTCCCCGTCCTCGCACGCCGTGACCGCGGCGAGCGCGACGGGCGCGGCGGCGGCCCCGGTGAGGAAGCGGCGGCGGCTGGGCATAGGGTCCCCTGGTGTGACGGCGGCGCGTGGTCCTGAACAGATGGTGATCGCAACCATCCGTCCAGGACCATGCACACGCTGTGAACGCTCTGTTTCGACTCGTCAGAGGGAATCTCAGGGTCGGAGGTTCCCTCTCCACGACATCAGAATGATCACAAACCTGTGCGACGGCCGTACCACCGGGTCCCGTCCAGGCGCACTCAGGAGGGCAGCACCGCGCGCAACCGTCGGTCACGCGGGGCGTGGAGGCGGGACGGCGCCACGTACGCCACCTACCCGGTCACCGGCGGCGACTCCGACCACACCACCCGGTCCGGGATCATGGTGATCAGCGAGCGGTTCAAGCAGACCCGGATGGAGTCCTCCACGGTCGGTCTCGGCGACGAGTACGAATCCCCGACGTCCCGCACGCGCAGCGCGTGACCACCTCCGGCACCTTCGTGCACGGCGACTACTGGGCGTGCACCTCGGTGTTCGGCAGCCAGAACACCAGCCATGGCCGCGTCGGCCTGCATGACCCCAAGGGTGCGAGCGACTCCTCGGTCGCCGGCTACAAGTTCTACGAGAGCTCGATGCTCGGCGATGTGGTGATCGTCGGGAACTCCGGCGAGAGGACCGTCGAGGCCTCCAACGGCCTCAACGGCTGGTACCTGTCCTGGTCGGACTGGAAGGCCGGCAGCGCGGTCTGACCCGTCGGCGGCTTCACCGCCTGAACTGCCTTGAGGAACAAGGAGATTCTTTGTTTTAACTCTTGACGGCCGCAGGCACGGAGAGCACATTGGGCCCACTTTGAGAGCGCTCTCAGCCAGTCCCGGCGCTCTCGGAGGCATCCCGCGCACCCCCACTCCGTACCCGAGAGGCACCCCATGAGTGAAACCTCCGGTATAGCCCCTGCGGATCACAGACGGCGGCGCTCCTTCCGCCGTGCCCTCGTCGCCGTACTCGCCACGATCGGTCTGGCGGCCGCCGCCGCCACGACCGCCACCCTCCCCGCCAGCGCCTCCGCGCCCGGTGTGCCGTCCGGCTGGAGCCAGGTCTTCCTCGACGACTTCAACGGCACCGCCGGTACCGGTGTCAACACCTCCAACTGGCAGTACGACACCGGGACCTCGTACCCGGGCGGACCCGCCAACTGGGGCACCGGCGAGGTCGAGACGATGACCTCCAGCACCGCCAACGTCGCCCTCGACGGCAGCGGCAACCTGAAGATCACCCCGGTGCGCGACGCGGCCGGCCATTGGACGTCGGGCCGTATCGAGACCACCCGCACCGACTTCCAGCCCCCGGCCGGCGGCAAGCTGCGCGTCGAGGCGCGTATCCAGATGCCGAACGTCACCGGCGCCGCCGCTTACGGCTACTGGCCCGCGTTCTGGACGCTGGGCGCGCCCTACCGGGGCAACTACCAGAACTGGCCGGGCGTCGGCGAGCTGGACATCATGGAGAACGTCCAGGGCCTGAACAAGGTCTGGGCGACCATGCACTGCGGCACCAGCCCCGGCGGCCCGTGCAACGAGACCACCGGCATTGGCAACTCCACCGCCTGCCCGAACACCACCTGCCAGTCCGGCTTCCACACCTACACGATGGAATGGGACCGCTCGGCGAGCCCCGAGGCGATCCGCTTCTACGTCGACGGCGTCAACTACCACACGGTGACGGCCAGTCAGGTGGACGCCACCACCTGGACGAACGCCACGAACCACGGCTTCTTCGTCATCCTGAACGTGGCGATGGGCGGCGGCTTCCCTGACGCCTTCGGCGGCGGCCCGACCAGCGCCACCGAGTCCGGCCACCCGATGGTCGTCGACTATGTGCAGGTCCTGCAGTCCGGTGTGGGCGGCACCACGCCCCCGCCCACCGGCAACCGGGACGCCTACAGCGCGATCCAGGCCGAGTCGTACGACAGCCAGTCCGGGGTGACCACCGAGACCACCACGGACACCGGCGGTGGCCAGAACCTCGGCTACATCACCAACGGCGACTGGGCGCTGTACAAGGGTGTCAAGTTCGGCTCCACGGCTGCCACCCAGTTCCACGCGAGGGTGGCGAGCGGCGCGGCCTCCGGGGTGAGCGGCCTGGTCCAGGTTCGTCTGGACAGTCCGTCCAACTCCCCCGTCGGCAGCTTCGCCGTGGGCAACACCGGCGGCTGGCAGACCTGGACGACGGTCCCGGCCAACATCAGCGCGGTGACCGGCACCCACGACGTCTATCTGACGTTCAGCAGCGGCCAGCCGGCGGACTTCGTGAACGTGAACTGGTTCGACTTCGGTCACTGACCGGGCCGTCGGGGTGCCCCAGGGACAGGCTCTCGCGGGGCACCCGCACGGTCACGTCCCGTCCCATCCCGTCCCGGCTGAGACAGTTGCCACTCGGCACGCCTACGATTCGCTGCCATGGGGGAACCGAAATCCGGGCCTGCGGCGGGAGTTGTCCTGGCCACGGGCCGTACCCGGGGGTGGGTGGAGCAGAACGCGCTGCACCGGAGACAGGGACGGACGACGGTCGTCGCACCCGGGGCGCGGATCCGCCGGGTGGAGGTCGGCGGGCAGTCGCTGACCGTGTTGGTCCTCTAGGACACGCAGGCCGACGTGGTCCTCATGGTCCGGCACCGCGATGCGGACATGGTCGCCGCGCTCGGCGCGGAGATCGAAGCGATCATGAGTGACGCCGGCCCGTCGGCGAACCGGTCGCCGCTGCAGCGGCGTTCACTGCGGGTGTGGCCCCCGCGCATACTGGCCGCGCCGCGTGATCGGGTACTGCACGGCAGCCCATGGTGGCGACGTGGGCTCTGGTACCTGTGCCTGGTCTGCCCCTGGCGGCGTGGCTGCCGGGGGACAATCTGCTCGGAGTCTTTGCGTGGCTGCTGCTCCCGGCAGGCGTCGCCCTGCTGCGCTTGTGGGTGGGCATTGCTGAGGTGGACACGTGGTGGGTGCTGCCACGGCGGGGCGTCACCGTACGCGCGAGGTTCGCACCGGACCCGAACAGCGAGGCCGCCAACGCCTGTGTCGTGCACTTCCGCACGCTTGACGGCCGGGAGGTCACGGCGCGCCCTTCACTGCGAGGGCGCCGCGACGAGATCAGATACGACCCCCAGGACCCCCAACGCGTCCTCGCCCCGACGCGCGTGGCCTGGATGGGTATCGCCCTGGCCGCGTTCATGGTGACCGGCTTCTGGGGCGTCGTCTTCTGCGTTCCGACGGTTCTCTGGCTGATCGAGCTGTCGCCGTTCTGAGGCCGGCAGCCGCCGGCCGCACCCGCTCGCCCCGGGCAACTCGGCCGCGGCTACCGCAGCTCCACCCGGAACGCCACCGGTGTCTGGCCCGTGTGCAGTTGGAAGAACTTGGAGAAGTTGGCGGCGTCCGGGAAGCCGATCGCCGCGCCCACCCGGCCGATCGGGAGGTCCGTGTGGGCCAGCAGGCGTTTGGCCTCCAGGACGACCCGCTTGTCGATGAAGCCCTTCGGGGTCTGGCCGGTCGCGGCGCGGACCGCGCGGACCAGGGTGCGGCGGGAGTAGCCGAGGGCGTCGGCGTAGGCGCTGACACTGTGGTTGGTGGCGAAGTCCTGCTCCACCGCATCTCTGAAAAGGGTGAAGGTCGTATCGGCCTGGCGGCGGGCCGCCTCCGCCGAACTGGCCGCGAGATGCGCGAGCCGCAGCAGGAGCGCCGTGAGCGAGTGCCGTAGCACCGAGGTGTGCAGGCTCAGGGGGAGCGTCTGGGTGTCCTCGTACTCGCGTTGCAGGTTCGCGAGCGCTGCCTTGAGCGCGGCGAGCTGCGGTGCGTCGGGGCGGAGCAGGGGCGGCAGGTCGTAGCGGTAGAGGCCGGTCGCCTCCACGATCGCCCTCGGCAGGAAGCCGGGTTGCATGGTCAGGACGCTTCCGCGGTACTCGCAGCTCCGCGAGAAGCGGTGCACCTGCCCGGGCCGGATCCACAGCAGGTCGCCGGCGCGTGCCTCGTACTCGGCGAAGTCGATCATGTGGCGGACCGGGCCCTCGGTGAAGAGCATGACCACGTGGAAGTCGATGCGGTGTACGCGTTCCAGGTGCGCGTCGGCGTGCCACATGCGCTCGGTCCCCATCGGGCCGACCTGTATGCCGACACCGCCGACGCTCAGATCCACCGGGAAGGGGAAGGTTCTGATTCCGTCACCGTCACCTGCCCCGTCGGGCGTTCTGTCCGCCATGTCCCGCTCGTGCCGTCCCTGTCGAAGATCCGTGTCCCAGTTTCACCACAGGCTGACACACTCCAACCTTCCTTCTCAAAAGTCAGACTTTTAGTTTTGAACACGTCAGGCAAGCCAGAACGCTTCTAGCGAGGACTTCTTGAAGATGAGCACGCAGACATCAGACGGCTTCGAGTGGACCGACCTCGACCAGCGTGCCGTCGACACCGCTCGCCTTCTCGCGGCCGACGCCGTGCAGCAGGTCGGCAACGGGCACCCCGGCACCGCGATGAGCCTGGCCCCGGCCGCGTACACGATCTTTCAGAAGGTGATGCGGCACGACCCGGCCGACCCGGAGTGGACCGGCCGGGACCGTTTCGTCCTGTCCCCCGGCCACACCTCGCTGACCCTCTACACCCAGCTGTTCCTCGCCGGCTACGAGGTCGAGCTGGACGACCTGAAGGCCTTCCGGACGCACGGCTCCAAGACCCCCGGCCACCCCGAGTACGGCCACACCGCCGGTGTCGAGACCACCACAGGACCGCTCGGCCAGGGCGTCGCCAACGCCGTGGGCATGGCCATGGCCGCCCGCTACGAGCGCGGCCTCTTCGACCCGGAGGCCCCCGAGGGCGCCTCCCCCTTCGACCACACCGTCTGGGCGATCGTCTCCGACGGCGACCTGGAGGAGGGCGTCTCCGCCGAGGCCTCATCGATGGCCGGCCACCAGAAGCTCGGCAACCTGGTCTTCCTCTACGACGACAACCACATCTCCATCGAGGGCGACACCGCGACCGCCTTCTCCGAGGACGTGCTGGGGCGGTACGAGGCCTACGGCTGGCACACCCAGCGCATCGAGCCCACCGCCGAGGGCGACGTCGACGTCCACGCCCTGTACGCGGCCCTGAAGTCCGCCCAGGCCGAGACCGAACGGCCGTCGATCATCGCGATGCGCACGATCATCGCCTGGCCCGCCCCGAACGCGCGGAACACCGAGGCCTCCCACGGCTCCGCGCTCGGCACCGACGAGGTCGCCGCCACCAAGCGCGTCCTCGGCTTCGACCCCGACCAGTCCTTCCAGGCCGACGCCGACGTCCTGGCCCACACCCGCCGGGCGCTCGACCGGGGCGCCGAGGCGCACGCCGCCTGGGACAAGCGCATCGCCGAGTGGCGCACCGCCCGGCCCGAGCACGCCCAGCTCTTCGACCGGGTCGTCGCCGGCCAGCTCCCCGACGGCTGGGAGTCCTCGGTCCCGGTATTCGAGGAGGGCAAGTCCGTCGCCACCCGTGCGGCCTCCGGCAAGGTCCTCCAGGCGCTCGGCCCGGTGCTGCCCGAGCTGTGGGGCGGCTCCGCCGACCTCGCGGGCTCGAACAACACCACCATCGACAAGACGTCCTCCTTCCTGCCGAAGGGCAACCCGCTCCCCGAGGCCGACCCGTACGGCCGTACCGTCCACTTCGGCATCCGCGAGTTCTCGATGGCCGCCGAGATGAACGGCATCGCCCTGCACGGCAACACCCGGATCTACGGCGGCACCTTCCTGGTGTTCTCCGACTACATGCGCAACGCCGTCCGTATGGCCGCGCTCATGCAGCTCCCGGTGACGTACGTATGGACGCATGACTCCATCGGTCTCGGCGAGGACGGCCCCACCCACCAGCCGGTCGAGCACCTCGCCTCGCTGCGCGCCATCCCCGGCCTGAACGTCGTCCGCCCGGCCGACGCCAACGAGACCGCGACGGCCTGGGCCGAGATCCTGAAGAGGCACGCCACACAGCCCGCCCCGCACGGGCTCGCGCTGACCCGCCAGGGCGTGCCGACGTACGCGCCGAACCCGGACGCGGCCAAGGGCGGCTATGTGCTGCGCGAGTCGTCGACCGAGACCCCGGAGGTGATCGTCGTCGCCACCGGTTCCGAGGTCCATCTCGCCGTGGAGGCGCGCGACCTCCTGGAGGACGAGGGGATCGGCACCCGGGTGGTGTCGATGCCGTCCGTGGAGTGGTTCGAAGAGCAGCCGCGCGAGTACCGCGAGAGCGTCCTGCCGCCGGCCGTGAAGGCGCGGGTCGCCGTCGAGGCCGGGATCGGCCTGACCTGGTACCGCTTCGTCGGCGACGCCGGACGGATCGTCTCCCTGGAACACTTCGGTGCCTCCGCCGACGCCAAGACCCTGTTCGCCGAGTTCGGCTTCACCGCCGAGAACGTGGCCGCCGCGGCCCGCGCGTCCCGCGCCGCCGCCCGGACCGCCTGATCCGCCTGATCCGCCTGATCCGCCCACCCGAAGCACCAGAAGAGCCAGAAGAGTTCCAGTAAAGGAAGATGATCACCGTGACCGAAGCAACCGCCACCGCGGGAGCACTGAAGAACCTGTCCGACGAGGGCGTCTCGATCTGGCTGGACGACCTGTCGCGCAAGCGGATCAGCACCGGCAACCTGGCCGAGCTCGTCGCGACCAGGAACGTCGTCGGCGTCACCACCAACCCGTCGATCTTCCAGGCCGCCATCGGCTCCGGTGAGGGGTACGAGGAGCAGCTGGCCGACCTGGCCGTGCGGGGTGTCACGGTCGACGAGGCGGTGCGCATGATGACGACCGCCGATGTGCGTGCGGCCGCCGATATTCTGCATCCTGTATACGCCGCCTCGAATGGTGTGGACGGCCGGGTATCCATCGAGGTCGACCCCCGTCTCGCCCACGACACGGCCGCCACCGTCGCGGAGGCCAAGCAGCTCGCCTGGCTCGTCGACCGCCCCAACGTCATGATCAAGATCCCGGCGACCAGGGCCGGTCTCCCGGCGATCACCGAGGTCATCGCCGAGGGCATCAGCGTCAACGTCACGCTGATCTTCTCCCTGGAGCGCTACCGCGAGGTCATGGGCGCCTACCTGACCGGCCTGGAGCGGGCCGCCGCCAAGGGCCTGGACCTCGCCACGATCCACTCGGTGGCCTCCTTCTTCGTCTCCCGCGTGGACGCCGAGATCGACAAGCGGCTGACGGTCCTCGGCACGGACGAGGCGCTGGCGCTCAAGGGCAGGGCGGCGCTGGCCAACGCGCGGCTCGCCTACGAGGCCTACGACGAGGTGTTCGGCTCCGCCGGCCGTTCGACACAGCCCTCGGCTCGCTGGACCGCGCTCGGCGGCTCCAAGGCCAACAAGCAGCGCCCGCTGTGGGCCTCCACCGGCGTGAAGGACCCGGCGTACAAGGACACCCTCTACGTCGACGAGCTGGTCGCGCCCGGCACCGTCAACACCATGCCGGAGGCGACGCTCAACGCCACCGCCGACCACGGCGACGTCCGCGGTGACACGGTGACGGGCGGTTACGCCCAGGCCCGCGCCGACCTGGCGGCCGTCGAGCGGCTCGGTATCTCCTACGACGAGGTCGTGGGCAAGCTGGAGGACGAGGGCGTCGCCAAGTTCCAGGTGGCCTGGCAGGAGCTGCTGGACGCCGTCACGAAGTCCTTGAACAGCAAGGGAGTTGACGCGTAATGAACAAGCCAGTCGAGGAGGTGCGGGTGCCGGTGGTGCCCGCCGCCGAGTGGAAGAACCCGTTGCGGGACCCGCGCGACCGGCGCCTGCCGAGGGTCGCCGGCCCGTCCGGCCTGGTCATCTTCGGCGTGACGGGTGACCTGTCCCGCAAGAAGCTGATGCCGGCCGTGTACGACCTGGCCAACCGCGGTCTGCTGCCGCCGGGCTTCTCGCTCGTCGGCTTCGCCCGGCGGGACTGGGAGGACCAGGACTTCGCCGAGGTCGTCCACGAGGCGGTGCGCGAGCACTCGCGGACCCCGTTCCGCGAGGAGGTCTGGCAGCAGCTCGCCGAGGGCATGCGCTTCATCCCGGGCGACTTCGACGACGACACGGCGTTCAAGCAGCTGAAGGCCGCCGTCGACGAGCTGGACGGCTCCCGGGGCACCGGTGGCAACTTCGCCTTCTACCTCTCCGTGCCGCCGAAGTTCTTCCCGAAGGTCGTGCAGCAGCTGAAGAAGGTCGGCCTGGCCACCCCGCCGGCCGGGGCCTGGCGGCGGGCGGTCATCGAGAAGCCGTTCGGCCACGACCTGAAGTCGGCGCAGGAGCTCAACGCGGTCGTGCACGACGTGTTCGAGCCGGACCAGGTCTTCCGCATCGACCACTACCTGGGCAAGGAGACCGTCCAGAACATCCTGGCGCTCCGCTTCGCCAACCAGATGTACGAGCCGATCTGGAACCGCTCGTTCGTCGACCATGTGCAGATCACCATGGCCGAGGACATCGGCATCGGCGGCCGGGCCGGCTACTACGACGGCATCGGCGCCGCCCGGGACGTCATCCAGAACCACCTGCTCCAACTGATGGCGCTGACCGCGATGGAGGAGCCCATCGCGTTCGACGCGGACGCGCTGCTCACCGAGAAGCTGAAGGTCCTGAAGTCGGTGCGGCTGCCCGAGGACCTGGGCAAGCACACCGTGCGCGCCCAGTACGCGGAGGGCTGGCAGGGCGGCGAGAAGGTCATCGGCTACCTCCAGGAGGACGGCATCGACCCCCAGTCGAAGACCGACACCTACGCGGCCGTCAAGGTGGAGGTCGACAACCGCCGCTGGGCGGGCGTCCCCTTCTACCTGCGCACCGGCAAGCGGCTCGGCCGCCGGGTCACCGAGATCGCGGTGATCTTCCAGCGGGCCCCGCACTCCCCCTTCGACTCGACGGCCACCGAGGAACTCGGCGCGAACGCGATCGTCATCCGCGTCCAGCCAGACGAGGGCATGACCGTCCGGTTCGGCTCCAAGGTGCCTGGCACCTCGATGGAGATCCGGGACGTCTCCATGGACTTCGCCTACGGCGAGTCGTTCACGGAGTCCAGCCCGGAGGCGTACGAGCGGCTCATCCTGGACGTGCTGCTCGGTGACGCCAATTTGTTCCCCCGTCACCAGGAAGTGGAAGAGTCCTGGAAGATCCTCGACCCGATCGAGGAGTACTGGGCGCAGCACGGCAAACCCGCGCAGTACCCCGCGGGAACCTGGGGACCGAAGGAAGCCGACGAGATGCTCGCACGAGACGGACGGAGCTGGCGCAGGCCATGAAGATCGACCTGACCGACACCACGGCAAGCAAGATCAACAAGGCGCTGGTGCAGGGTCGCCGCGCCATCGGCACGCCTGCGGTGGGCATGGTCCTGACGATGGTGATCGTCACGGACGAGGAGAACGCCTACGACGCGATCAAGGCCGCCGAGGAGGCCTCGCACGAGCATCCCTCGCGCACCCTGGTCGTCATCAAGCGGCATGTGCGTACCCTGCGCGACCGAACCGCCTCCCGCCTGGACGCGGAGGTCCGCGTCGGCTCCGAGGCCGGGACCGGCGAGACGGTCGTGCTGCGGACGTACGGCGATGTCTCCGACCACGCCGACTCGGTGGTGCTGCCGCTGCTGCTGCCGGACGCCCCGGTCGTCGTGTGGTGGCCGGTGGAGGCCCCGGACACCCCGTCCAAGGACCCGCTCGGCGCGCTCGCCCAGCGCCGGATCACCGACCTGTACGCCGTCGAGCGGCCGATGCAGGTCCTGGAGTCCCGCGCCCGCAACTACGCGCCCGGTGACACCGACCTCGCCTGGACCCGGCTCACCCTGTGGCGGTCCATGCTGGCCGCCGCCCTCGACCAGGCCCGGGCGACCGTGACCTCGGCGGCCGTCGAGGCCGAGGCGGACAACCCCAGCGCCGAACTCCTCGCCCGCTGGCTGGAGGCCCGTCTGGGCGTCACGGTGGACCGCGTGGTCTCCTCCGGCCCGGTGGTCACGGCCGTCCGGCTAGGCACCGCGGGCGGCGACATCGTCATCGACCGCCCCGAGGGCCCGCTGGCCACCCTGACGCTGCCGGGCCAGCCGCCGCGCACCCTCGCACTGAAGGTCCGGCCCACCTCCGAACTGATCGCCGAGGAACTGCGCCGCCTCGACGCCGACGAGATGTACGCCATCGCCCTGCGCGGCGAGGGGACCAAGGAGACCGCTTCCCATGCCTGACTCCCCCCGGCTCACCCGGCGGCCCGAGTGGGCCGCCCTGGAGGACCACCGCGCCCAGGGACAGCCGGTCCTGCGTGAGCTGTTCGCGACGGACCCGGCACGCGCCGAGCGGTACGTCGTACGCGTCGGCGACCTGTACATCGACTACAGCAAGCACCTGATCACCGACGAGACCCTCGCCCTGCTCCAGGAACTGGCCACCGCCACCGACGTGTTCGGGTTGCGGGACGCGATGTTCCGCGGCGAGAAGATCAACATCACCGAGCAGCGGGCGGTCCTGCACACCGCCCTGCGCGCCCCGCGGGACGCGGTGGTCGAGGTGGACGGCGAGAACGTGGTCCCGGCCGTGCACGCGGTCCTGGACAAGATGAGCGACTTCGCCGAGCGGGTCCGCTCGGGCGAGTGGACGGGGCACACCGGCCGCCGTATCCGCAACGTCGTCAACATCGGCATCGGCGGCTCCGACCTGGGTCCGGCGATGGCCTACGAGGCCCTCCGCGCCTTCACGGCCCGGGACCTGACGTTCCGTTTCGTCTCCAACGTGGACGGCGCCGACCTGCACGAGGCGACCCGGGACCTGGACCCGGCGGAGACCCTGTTCATCGTCGCGTCGAAGACGTTCACGACGATCGAGACGATCACCAATGCCACCTCGGCGCGCACCTGGCTGGTCGACGGTCTCGACGGCGACGAAAAGGCCGTCGCCCGGCACTTCGTGGCCCTGTCCACGAACGCCGGGAAGGTGACGGACTTCGGTATCGACCCGGACAACATGTTCGAGTTCTGGGACTGGGTCGGCGGCCGCTACTCCTACGACTCCGCCATCGGCCTCTCGCTGATGATCGCCATCGGCCCGGACCGCTTCCGTGAGATGCTCGACGGCTTCCGTCTCGTCGACGAGCACTTCCGCACTGCGCCCGCCGAGGCCAACGCACCTGTTCTCCTTGGCCTGCTGGGGATCTGGTACGGCAACTTCTTCGACGCCCAGTCGCACGCGGTGCTGCCGTACTCGCACTACCTGTCCAAGTTCACGGCCTACTTGCAGCAGCTGGACATGGAGTCCAACGGCAAGTCGGTGGACCGGGACGGCCGTCCGGTGGACTGGCAGACGGGCCCCGTGGTGTGGGGCACGCCCGGCACCAACGGCCAGCACGCCTACTATCAGCTGATCCACCAGGGCACGAAGCTGATCCCGGCCGACTTCATCGGCTTCGCCGAGCCGGTCGCCGAGCTGAGCGGTGAACTCAGTGCGCAGCACGACCTGTTGATGGCGAACTTCTTCGCCCAGACGCAGGCGCTGGCCTTCGGCAAGACGGCGCAGGAGGTCCGGTCGGAGGGCGTCCCGGAGGAGCAGGTCGCCCACCGCACCTTCAAGGGCAACCACCCCACGACGACGATCCTGGCCCGTGAGCTGACCCCGTCCGTGCTCGGCCAGTTGGTCGCGCTGTACGAGCACAAGGTGTTCGTACAGGGCGCCGTCTGGAACATCGACTCCTTCGACCAGTGGGGCGTGGAGCTGGGCAAGGTCCTCGCCAAGCGCATCGAACCCGCGCTGACCGAGCCGTATACATCAGCCGCTGCCGCGGCGGGCTCCGTGCCCGGCCTCGACCCCTCCACCACCGCTCTCGTCTCGACGTACCGCCAGCTTAGGAAGTGAACTGACATGCAGCTCGGACTCATCGGCCTCGGCAAGATGGGCGGCAACATGCGCGAGCGGCTCCGCCGCGCGGGCCACACCGTCGTCGGCTACGACCGCAACCCCGACGTCTCCGACGTCAAGACCCTTGAGGAACTGGTCGGGAAGCTCGAAGCCCCCCGCACCGTCTGGGTGATGGTCCCGGCCGGTACCGCCACCCAGTCCGTCGTCGACGAGCTCAAGGACCTGCTGTCCGAGGGCGACACGGTGGTCGACGGCGGCAACTCCCGCTGGACGGACGACGAGAAGCACGCCGCGGAGCTCGGCATCAAGGGCATCGGCTTCGTCGACGCCGGCGTCTCCGGCGGTGTCTGGGGCCTGCAGAACGGCTACGCCCTGATGGTCGGCGGCGACAAGGAGCACGTCGAGCGGCTGAAGCCGATCTTCGAGGCGCTCAAGCCGGAGGGCCCCTACGGCTATGTCCACGCGGGCCGGGTGGGCGCCGGGCACTTCTCCAAGATGGTCCACAACGGCATCGAGTACGCCATGATGCAGGCCTACGCCGAGGGCTGGGAGCTCCTGGAGAAGGTCAAGTCCGTGGACAACGTCCGCGAGGTCTTCCGCTCCTGGCAGGAGGGCACCGTCATCCGCTCCTGGCTGCTCGACCTCGCGGTCAACGCCCTTGACGACGACGAGCACCTGGAGAAGCTGCGCGGCTACGCGGAGGACTCGGGCGAGGGCCGCTGGACCGTCGAGGCGGCCATCGACAACGCGGTGCCGCTCCCGGCGATCACCGCCGCCCTGTTCGCGCGGTTCGCGTCCCGCCAGGACGACTCCCCGCAGATGAAGATGATCGCGGCCCTGCGCAACCAGTTCGGCGGCCACGCGGTCGAGTCGGCGAAGGAGTGACCGACGGTGGGGGACCTCCTTCTGGTCCGCCACGGTGAGACGGAGTGGAGCCTGTCGGGCCGGCACACCAGCTGGACCGACCTGCCCCTCACCCAGCACGGCGAGGAACAGGCCAAGTCCCTCGCCCCGCTGGTCACCGGCCGGACCTACGTACTGGCACTGGCCAGCCCGCTGAGCCGCGCGATACGCACGGCCGGACTCGCCGGCCTCACCGGGGTCGTGCCCGATCCCGACCTGCACGAATGGGACTACGGCGGCTACGAGGGCATCACCACGGTGGAGATCCACCGCTCCCGCCCCGACTGGTACCTGTGGACCGACGGCGTCCCCCTGGGCCCGCAGGGCCACCCCGGCGAGTCGCCGGAGGAGATCGGGGCCCGGGCCGACCGGGTGCTCGCCAAGGTCGACACGGCCCTCGCGGGTGACGACGGCGATGTGGTCCTCGTGGCCCACGCCCACTTCCTGCGGGTGCTCACCGCTCGCCGCCTGGGGCTGCCGCCCGCCGAGGGCCGGTTGTTCCAGCTGGCGACCGGCACGGTCAGCCGGTTGTCCACGGAGCACGGACGGCCCGTGATCGCCGAGTGGAACAAGACGCCGACGCCGTAAGAGGCATTGTGACGGCCCGTCAGTAGCAACTGGCGGGCCGTTTCGCCGTTGTGGACCCCGTCCGGAACCGCCTCAGTCAATTCCCGCTCGCCGCACGGCGGTTGCCGTCACTCGGCACGACCGTCGGGCCGGTGGGACCGGGCTGCGTCTGGACGTCTGGCGGGCGACCACCGACAACGACGACGACGCCCCCTGGCAGAGCGACATCCGCCACGGCACGCTGTGGCGCACGTTCCGTCTGCACCGTATGCGGCACCGCCTGGACGCAGTGGACGTGGACGGCGAGGCGCTGACCGTACGCACCCGAGTGGCCCCGGCGGCCCGGGAGTTCGGCCCGGTCACGGTCTACCGCTGGACCTCGGATGGCGACCGCCTCAAGCTCACCGTCTCCGTGACCCCCGACGGCGACTGGACGGTGCCGCTGCCCCGGCTCGGCGTCCTCTTCGGACTGTCGGCCGCCGACCGTGTGCGGTGGTTCGGCGGCGGGCCGGGCGAAGCGTATCCGGACACCAGGACGGCGTCGGCAGTCGGCCGCTGGCAGTCGACTGTCGATGCTATGCAGACCCCGTATGTCCGGCCTCAGGAGAACGGCGCCCGGGCGGACGTCCGTTGGGCGGAGGTCGGCGGACTGCGGATCGAGGGCGACCCCGAGTTCTGGTTCACCGCCCGCCGCTGGACCACCGAGCAGCTGGACGCGGCCGCCCATCGCACCGACCTCACCCGAGGGCGCCGCATCCGACAGCGGCTCCGCCGCGGGCGTCTGGGTCAACCTAGACCACGGCCAGCACGGCATCGGCTCGCAGTCCTGCGGCCCGGGTGTGCTGTCGCAGTACCGACTCCACGCCGGACCGGCCGAGTTCTCCTTCGTGTTCTCGGACATCGGCTGAACCGAGTACGTGGAGGGCCCCTGGCGGTGGCGGTCCCGGCCCTTCGCTCAGGTCATCCTCCGTGCCCCGGCCCGCAGCGGTACACCGTGTAGACCGAGACATGGACCGGCGAGCAGTGGCCGATGACCCAGCGCATCAGGGCCCGGCCCGGGGTCTTGGCGCCCCGGGCGCGGTGGGTGAGGTCGGCGGGGCTCAGGACGACGTAACGGAGTTTGCCGGTGTCGATCAGCTGGTGGAAGGCCGTGGCGGCGGGGTAGGGCACATGGGCGGTGAAGCCGCCCACCGGCAGGAGCGGGGCGTTGGCCGCGAGGATGTACGGTGCCGCCGCCTGCCAGCGGGGTACGGCGGCCAGATAGCGGGCGCCGTCGCGGTGCGCGGTGAGGTAGGCGAGGACCTGCTGCTGGGCCGGGGTCAGGGCCGAGCCGGCGCCGTAGACCCGGACGCTGGCCGGGCCGACCCGGCCGAAGCTGCCGGGCTGGTTGTACCGCGGGGAGAGCGCGGACGCGGACCACACCGTGGGTATGAAGAGGATGGCGGCGAGGGCGACGGCCAGGGCGGTCCGGTGCGGGCGCCGCCGGCCGGCGGCGAACAGGCCCAGCGCCAGCAGGGACAGTCCCACGGCGACGGCGACCGACCAGGCGAAGAATCCCGGGTAGCTCAGGGTGAGGGCCGCGCACCAGGCGACATTGACGGCCAGGATGGCGCACAGCGTGCTGCGCCGCCGCACCTGCGTCACGCCCGCCGCGGCCAGTGCCGCCAGGGCGACCGCCACCACACCCATGTAGTAGGTGTGTCCGGTCACGCTGCCGAAGCTGAAGACCAGGAAGAACGTCGCCAGCCAGACACCCCACATCAGGTATCCGGCCAGGGCGGGGTCGGTGCGCGGGACGCGGCGGCGCCGCAGGGTCAGCGCTCCGGCCACCAGGCCCAGGGCCGCCAGCGGATACAGCCAGCCCGTCTGGGTGGCGATCCCGGGGCTGAACATCTTCAAGACGCTGTCCCCCATGCGCGCGGACACGTGGTTGTGCGCCTGGTCGGCGACTATGCTCCCGGTGCCTGCCGCGTTGATGCCCAGTGAGTGGAAGCGCGTCAGGAAGTTGTAGCCGACGACCAGGCCTACGGCCGAGTTGTCGGTCGTGCCGTCGAGGTAGGGGCGGGCCGACGCCGGAGTGAGCGTGGCGATCAGCATCCAGGACAGGGACACCGTCAGCATGACCGCGCCGGACACGGCCAGATCGCGGATCCGGCGGCGCAGGGACGTGGGCGCGGCCACCAGATAGGTCACGCCCAGCGCGGGCAGCACCGCCCAGGCCTCCAGCATCTTGCACTGGAAGGCAAGCCCGACCCAGACGCCCGCCAGGACAAGGGTACGCAGCCGGGCGCGGGCGGTGGCCCGCCCGGTGGCCTCGGCGGCGAGCAGCAGCAACAGCACGAACGGCGCGTCCTCGGTGACCGAGCGGGCCAGGCCCACGGTCACCGGGGTCAGCGTGAGGAACGCGGCGGCCAGCAGCCCGGCCGGTACGCCGGCCCAGCGCCGTACCACCACATGGAGCAGCACCACGCAGGCCACGCCCTCAAGGGCCTGCGGGATCACCAGGGCCCAGGGGTGGAAGCCGAAGAGCAGCGCCGACAGGGCCTGCGGCCACAGGAAGCCGGGCAGCTTGTCCAGGGTGATCGAGTTGGCGGGGTCGAAGGAGCCGTAGAGGAAGGCGACCGGGTTGTCGGTCATGCTGCGGACGGCGCTCGCGTAGAAGGCGTGGTACGCGCTGTGCCAGATGCCCCAGAAGAAGAGGAGCGCGGCGACGGCGGCGATAACGGCGAGCAGCGGGCGCTCGTAGCGTTCGGTGCGGGTCCGCGCCGGGGTCGGCGGTGGCGGCGGACCCTCGACGCGGACGAGCGGCGCGGTGATGACGGGGCTCGGCATCGGAGACAGCCTCCAGGACTCCCGGGTTCCAGGACTTCCAGAACGTCCCGGATTGCTACGACTCCTAGGACGGGTGGAAATCGACGAAGGTCACATCCGGAACGCGACGAAACATTCCGGATCTTCGTGAGTCTCCGTCGCGGCGCCTGAACGGAACCTGAATCCGACCTGTGTCTCACCGGCCTCTCACCGCACGCTCACCCGGCGGCTCAGCGGGCCGGCCGCCCGGCGTGCTGGGCCGCGAGGCGCACCGGCGCGTTCTGGGCGCCGTATCCGCGATAGCCGGGGTCACGCTGGACGAGTTCGAAGAACACCCGTCCGACAGTTCGCGTGTAGCAGTGCCGGAAGACACCGCCCGCGTCCCGGTCGTAGAGGATGCCGAGGGCGCGGTACGTCTCCAGCTCGCCGTCGGCGAACTCGTACCGGGCGGCCAGATCGTCGTAGTAGTTTGCGGGGATGGGCAGCGGGTGGCCGCCGGCGGCGCGGAAGGCACGGGCCGCGGCGACCACGTCGTCGGTGGCCAGGGCGATGTGCTGGGCGTGCAGGGTGTCGTCGGCCGGGGCCGCGCCGACGCCGAGGGCGATCCGGACGCTGCCGTCGGCGTTGGTGACGGCGCGGGAGCGCAGCAGCCCGTAGGGGTCGGCGACGTCGACGCTCTCCTCGGCGTGCAGGCCTAGGACGCTGCGATGGAAGAGGGTCGCCTCGTCGTACTGGTGCCAGGGCTGGGTGAGGGCGAGGTGGTCGATGCGCGCCGGGGCCGGCACCGGTTCGTGCTGCTCATCGGCGAAGTCGGCTCGCCAGTCGGGAAGTTCGGGGTCGCGGCCGGTGGCGCAGAAGAACAGTTCCGTGCCGTCGGGGGCGGCGACCGCGTCGAGCGGGGCGTCCTCCGGGGCGCGGCGGCGGGGCAGTACGGGGGCGAGCAGGGCCTCGGCGCGGCGGGCGGCGGCCTGCGGGTCCGGTGACTCCAGGCCGATCGCGGCGAGCTGGGTGCCGTCACGGCGGGCGGCGGGACCGGTGTTGACGAGGATCCGGGCCTCGCCCCGCTCCCACAGGTCGACGGGTTTGCTGCGATGGCGGGCGGTGCGGGCGAATCCGAGGGCGCCGAGCAGCGCCGAGACCGGTTCGGCGTCCGGGGTGACGAGTTCGGCGAAGGCGACTCCCGTCGGCACGACCGGAGCGGGCAGGTCCCCCACGCCGACGGCCTCTTGGAGCACCAGCAGCGAACGGTGGGCGTCGACGGCGGTCGGCCCGGCCTCGGCCTGCCGGAAGACGTCGTTGAAGACTTCGAGGGAGAGCGGCCCGTCGTACCCGGTACGCAACACGTGCCGCACCAGTCCGGCGACATCGAAGCCGCCCTGCCCCGGGAAACACCGATAGTGCCGGCTCCACTGGAGCACGTCCATGGCGAGCAGTGGGGCATCGGCCAGCTGGAGAAAGAAGATCTTCTCGCCGGGGATGGACTCGATGCCCTTGGGGTCGGAGCCGCGGGAGAGGATGTGGAAGCTGTCGAGGCAGGTGCCGAGGGAGGGGTGGCCGGCTGCCTCGACGATCCGCCAGGCGTGGTCGTACGTGCTGATGTGCCGCCCCCAGGCGAGCGCCTCGTAGGCGACGCGGATGCCGAAGTCCTGCGCCAGGGAGGCCAGTCGGGCGAGCTGCGCGGCGGCGAGGTCGTCGTCGTCCACGGCGAGCGGGGAGACACTGGAGCAGACGAGGACGGTGTCGGCGCCGAGCTCGCTCATCAACTCGAACTTGTGCCGGGCGCGCCGCAGGTTGCGGGCGAACACGTCGCCGGGGACGGCGTCGATGTCGCGCATCGGCTGATAGAGGTCGACCCTCAGCCCCAGGTCGGCGCACCGGATGCGGATCTCGGCCGGTGACAGGGGGCTGGCCAGCAGGTCGTTCTCGAAGATCTCCACACCGCCGAACCCGGCCCGGGAGGCGGCGGTGAGCTTCTCGGTGAGGGATCCGCTGAGCGAGACAGTCGCGATCGAGGTGCGCATTGCGGCATTCCTTACGTGGTGTGCGGCGCCCCTTCTTGCAGGGGCGCGGGGCGGTATCGATGTGCGGCTCCGCCGCGTGGGCGCGACCAGCCACATCCGGCACGCACGCGTTACACGACGTCGCGCTGCGGCACACCGGCCAGCTCCGCGATGTCAGCGAGCATCCGGGCGCGCTCCGGCTCCCGCCCGGTGAACAACCGAAACGCATCCGCGGCCTGAAACACGGCCATCCCGCCCCCGTCCAGCACGGCGCACCCCAAAGCCCGAGCGGTACGCACCAGTTCGGTCTCCAGCGGCCGATACACCACCTCAGCCACCCACAACCCGGGGTGGAGCAACCCGGCGGGCACCGGCAGCCCCGGATGCGCGGCCATCCCCGTGGGCGTCGCATGCACGAGCCCGTCCGCGTCGGCGAGCGATTCCGGCAGCCGCTCCAGACCCGCGGCCGCCGCCCGGGCCGCCCCGAACTGCCCGCACAACTGCTCGGCCAGCGCAGCCGCCCGCGAGGGCACCGCGTCCACCACGGTCACCCGCTCCGCCCCCAGCGTGAGCGTCGCATGTGCCACCGCGGCCCCCGCGCCTCCCGCACCCAGCTGCACGACCCGCTCCAGTGAAGCGTCCGGCAGCCCCCGCGCGAACGACGCCGCGAACCCGGTGACGTCCGTGTTGTGACCCACCGCCCTGCCGCCGGCCTCGAAGACCACCGTGTTGACCGCGCCCAGAGCCTTGGCCTGCGGGGCGAGCGCGTCCAGGTGCCCGATGACGAGTTGCTTGCACGGATGCGTGATGTTCAGCCCGTCGAAGCCGAGGTCGCGCGCGGCCCGTACCAGATCCCCCACGGCCTCGGGCGGAACGCCGAGCACGTCGATGTCGATCAGCCGGTACAGGTACCGCAGCCCCTGCCGGTCGGCCTCCCGCTCGTGCAGGGCCGGACTGAGCGACGGGCCGACGCCGGAACCGATCAGTCCGACGAGATACGAGTCCTTGGCCACGTGGCCCTCCTGAGCGGCATCATTAATGTACGAACTAGTACGTTAGCTATAGCACCGAAAGTGGCGGCGGGGGAAGACGTTCGGGAACATCTCGGGAACACCACCGGCGCGGGCTTCTACAATCTCCGGCACCGGCCTCTCCCACCGGCTTCTCCCTCGACGGACCCGATAGGAACCCGATGACCAGCGTCGACGAACCGGCACAGACCAACGGACGGATCCGTGACGCCGCCCGCACCCGGGCCGAGATCCTCGACGTGGCCACCCAGGAGTTCGCCAGGGCCGGCTACGACGGCGCCCGCGTCGACGAGATCGCGGCCCGCACCCGCACCACGAAGCGGATGATCTACTACTACTTCGGCGGCAAGGAGCAGCTGTTCACGGCGGTCCTGGAGCGGGCGTACGGCGTGATCCGCGAGGCCGAGCAGCAGCTGGACGTCGAGCATCTGGACCCGGTCGCGGCGATCCGCCGGCTCGCCGAGCTCACCTTCGACCACCACGAACAGCACCCGGACTTCATCCGCCTGGTCAGCATCGAGAACATCCACGGCGCCGAGCACATCGCGGCCTCCGAGGAGCTCGGCAGGATCGGCTCACCGGCCCTTGAGGTGATCCGCCGGATCCTGGGGCAGGGCCAGAAGTCCGGCCTGTTCACGGCCGACGTGGACGCGGTCGACCTGCACGCGATGATCAGCTCGTTCTGTTTCTTCCGGGTCGCGAACCGGGCCACGTTCGGGGCCCTCTTCGGCCGTGACCTGGTGGACCCGGCGCAGCGCGCGCACTACCGGACCATGCTCGGCGACATGGTGATCGCCTACCTCACTGCGGAGCGCACGGCGGACTGACCGCCGCAGCGGGAGAACCGGCACGACCTCTTGACAGCGGGGAAACACGAGCGCAACATCCCTACCCATCGCGACTAACTATCCAGTGGGTTAATTAACACCGCTCACTGGGTCCGCCGACCCGTCATCCCTGGGAACCGGCCTTCTCCCCCGCCGCTCACTCCACCTACGTTGGAGTTTCTCCGAAGGAGCACCGCCGTGTCCGTCCCCGCCCCGCCCGCCGCCACCGCCGTACCGCCCGGCGGCCAGCCGAAGAAGGCCGCCCTGGCCGCCTGGATCGGCAGCGCCCTCGAGTACTACGACTTCTTCATCTACGGCAGCGCGGCCGCGTTGATCTTCCCGAAGGTCTTCTTCGACGCGTCGGACCCGGCCACCGCGACCCTGCTCTCCTTCGCCACGTTCGGTGTGGCGTACGCGGCCCGTCCGGTCGGCGCGCTGTTCCTCGGCCACTTCGGGGACCGGATCGGCCGTAAGAAGATCATGGTCTTCACGCTGCTGCTGATGGGCCTGTCGACGTTCCTGATCGGCTGTCTGCCGACCCGCGCCGAGGTGGGCGGCCTGGCCCCGGTACTGCTGGTGCTGTGCCGGGTACTGCAGGGCATCTCGGCCGCCGGTGAGCAGGCCAGCGCCAGCTCCATGAGCCTGGAACACGCGCCGCCGAACCGGCGCGGCTTCTTCACCAGTTTCACGCTGAGCGGCACCCAGGGCGGTCAGCTGATCGCCACCCTCGTCTTCATCCCGGTCTCCCAGCTGCCCGAGGGCCAACTGCTGTCCTGGGGCTGGCGGGTGCCGTTCTGGCTGAGTGCCGCGGTGGCCGTGGTCGGCTGGTTCATCCGCCGCAATGTCCAGGAGACCCCGGCCTTCGCGCAGCAGGCGGCGACCGAGGGTGTCGTACGGCTGCCGCTGGTGACGCTGCTGCGGCAGCACTGGGCGGATGTGCTGCGGGTGGTCGGTGGCGCGCTGATCGCCTCGGTGAGCACGATCTTCACGGTGTGGGCGCTGGCGTACGCGACGAGCGACTCGGTCGGGATGTCCAAGACCTCGATGCTGTGGGTGGGCGCACTGGCGAACCTGGTGGCGCTGGGTGCGATCCCGGCGTGGGCGACGCTGTCGGACCGGATCGGCCGGCGGCCGGTGTATCTGATCGGCGCTGTGGGCAGCGCGGTGGCGATGTCCGGCTATCTGTGGGCGGTCTCCACCGGCTCGTACCCGCTGATCCTGGTCCTCGGCATCATCGCCTTCGGGGTCGTCTACAGCGCGGCGAACGGTGTCTGGCCGTCCTTCTACGGCGAGATGTTCTCGACCCGGGTCCGGCTGTCGGGCATGGCGATCGGCACCCAGAGCGGGTTCGCGGTGGCCGGGTTCGCGGTGACCTTCGCGGCGCGGATCGCGGGTCCGGGCGGTGACGACTGGTCGGCGGTGGCGCTGTTCACCGCGGCCCTGTGCGTGCCACCGGTCGTCGCCGCCCTCTCGGCACGCGAGACCCACCAGCTGGCCACGGAGGAGCTCGGCTCACGCAGCTCCCGGGAGGCATCCCGACCGGAGACGGTGGCGGCCTGAGCCTGGGCCCGGCGTACGACTTCACCTCGGGGAGGCCGCCGCTTCGGTTGTGTGAGGAGCGGTCATGCGTCCGCCCGGACCAGCGCCCGGGCGGACCGTGGCCGTCACCTTTCGGCGGCCTCCCGGATCAGCGGCTCGAACTCCTGCCGTACATAGACGTCGAACGGCTCCGTCAGCGCCCCGTCGAGCACCCGCCGCACCTGGTGACCCGCCGCGAACTCCTTGATCGCCGCGCGGGAGGCGGGCCCCACACCGCCGCCGATGATCAGCACCTTGAACTCCCCGGTCTCCAACAGCTTCAGGGCCTCCTCGTCGGTGCTCACTCCCTCCGCGTCAAAGCCGTCCGCACGCAGTGTGGCCAGCACGGCCGTCACCCTGGCGGGCGTCCTCCCGAGCACCAGTGTCCTCATGGCCGTTCCTCTCCCCTACATCGACTCCGCTACGTCGGCGTCAGCGGGCTCGACTCTAGAACCTCAACCGGACTTGAGATCAACCGTTCCCGGTCGCGGGACGTGAGGAAGGTTTAGTCCCGCGACGTTCACACCCTGGACATGAGCGACGACCTGCGCGGATGCCGCCCGGTGCGATCGTGGGCCGTGGGCGCCGAGCGCGCTCGAAAGCACACGCGCGCGTGATCCCGTGTCGGTCCGGCAGCGCGTCCGAAACCTCGAGCAACGGCGAGGAACCGATGAACCCGAGTCAAACTGACCGTTCTGGACAGGCCGTCGCCGAAGGCGACGCCGACCCCGCGGCCGGGGTCAAGCCGCTCCTCGACGCCCCGCAGACGGCCGCGGCGGGCGTCGCGATGTGGATCTTCGTCGTCAGCCCGCTGCTCTGCCTGGTCGTCGCGGTGCCGCTGGCGTGGGGACGCGGCTTGTCCGCGCTGGACGTCGGCATGGCCGTGGTGGCCTACCTCGTGTCCGGCTTCGGCCTCACGGTCGGCTATCACCGACTCTTCACGCACCGCTCGTTCAAGGCGAGGCGGGGCCTGCGCATCGCCCTGGCCGTCGCGGGCTCGCTGGGGGTCGAGGGCTCGCCCGTCCAATGGGTCGCCAACCACCGCCGCCACCACGCCTTCGCCGACCGCGAGGGTGACCCGCACTCGCCCTGGCGCTTCGGAACCGACACGCGCGCGCTGCTCAAGGGGCTTCTCCACGCGCACATCGGGTGGATGCTGAAGCGTGAACTGAGCAACCGGGCCAGGTTCGCCCCCGACATCGCCGCCGATCCCGACCTGCGACTGATCGGTCAGCTGTTCGGACCACTGACCGCCGTCTCGCTGCTGGCCCCCGCGCTCATCGGCGGGCTCGTCACGGGTACCTGGGCCGGCGCGCTGACCGGGTTCTTCTGGGCCGGCCTGATGCGGATGGCTCTGCTGCACCATGTCACCTGGTCCGTGAACTCGATCTGCCACGTCGCCGGCAGGCGCCCGTTCGCCAGCCGGGACAAGGCCACCAACTTCTGGCCGCTCGCCCTGCTGTCCTTCGGCGAGAGCTGGCACAACTCGCATCACGCCGACCCCACCGGCGCGCGCCACGGCGTGCTGCCGGGCCAGCTCGACCCGTCGGCACGCCTGATCTGGGTATTCGAGAAGCTGCGCTGGGTCCACGACGTCCGCTGGCCGAGCGCGGACCGTCTCAGCGCCCGGCTGCTGCCCGAACCGGCCACTCAACAGGAGTCCGCAGCCTGACGCCCGTCGGCGGATGACCGGACTCCCCGCCGGGGAAGCCCGGTGCCGTCCGCCGACCGCACGGACGCGAAGACCCCGTGCTCAGCGAAACCGCTGGTGACGGGGTCTTCGGGCGTCCTGCAGGGTGTCCACGGCAGGATGCGGACCCGCGCGCTCGGCTCCGCCGGAACGCGTGCCTCGGCCGTACGCGAGCGGCCGCGTCGTCAGCCGGACACCAGCAGCTCCGTCCAGTCCTTCGCCACCCGCTCCAGGGAGAAGCTCTCCCGCACCTGGCCGCGGGCCGTCTGCCCGGCCGACCGCCAGTCCTCCTGCTCGCCCAGTCCGGCGATCGCCTCGGCCATCGCCTCCGGGGTGTCGTGGATCCACCGCCGGTCGTAGATCTCGTCCGCGCCCAGCCAGGGCAGCAGCGCGGGTACGGCGCCGGAGGCCATGCCCTCGGCCGGGGCGAGGTGGAAGCTCTCGTCGTCGCTGGTGGACAGGACATGGCCGATACGGCGGAGCCAGTTCGGCACGTCCGGGCCGAACTGGTCGAAGACCACGGCCCCTTCGAGCAGCGGCGAGGTCTGCATGCGGCGCAGGATCGTCTCGTAGTGGGCGCGTTCCTCGGGCTTGTTCCAGATCCACCAGTACTCCCACGGTGGCTTGGACTTGACGGAGAGGTGCCAGCGCCGGTCGTGGGCGCGCAGCGCTTCCAGGACGTCGAGGCCGAGGTCGAGGCGTTTGCGGCTGGGCGCGATGCCGATCATGCCGAGGCGGTGGCGGGCGCCGGGGGCCTTGGGCCGGTCGAGCTGGTCGACGTCGACCCAGTTGCCGATCGTGGTGATCTTCGAGGCGGGCCAGCCGGTGCGCTCCCGGGTGCTGCGGGCGTAGTAGGGGCTGACGCACACCACCCGGTCGACGGCCTCGATGTCGACCTGCTGGGGGTAGCCGGCGTCGAGTTCGAAGCGGTGCAGGCGGACGATCAGCCTGCTGCCGCGCCGCTTGTGGCGGCTGTACCAGATCGCCGCCGGGCCGCACCACTCGACGACCACCACATCGGCCCAGTCGGCGAGTTCACGGCTGGCGGCCGGGTCGTGCTGGGCGAGCGCGGGCCAGGCGTCGACCCGTACGTCGAGGCCGGGCAGGGCGCGGAAGTGGTCGAGCAGCCGGGTGAGGAACTTCAGGTCGTGGCCCGCGACCCCGATCCGCAGCGGGCGCGCGCGGGTGGCGACGGCCGGCGGCACGGACGGGAAGGCCCGGTCGAGGTGACCGCGCCAGCGGGCCGCCGCGGCCTCCAAGGTGTACTGCCGGGCCGCTTCCGCACACCGGTCGGCGGCGAGATGCCTGGCCTCGGGATCGCGTACGGCGACGGTGACCGCGTCCACCGCGTCCGCGAGGGCCGCGTCGCCGGGCACGAAAAGCGGGTAGTCGGCGCCGAGCAGCGCCTCGTGCGCGGGGGTGCGGTTGAGGACGACGGGCAGGCCGAGGGATCCGAACTCCAGTACCTTGGTGGAGAGTTCGAGGCTGGCGTCGAGGGAGGAGTCGCGCCAGCCGAGACCGAGGTCGCAGTCGGCCGCGATGCGCATGGCCTCCTCACGGGGCACGCCACCGTGGTGGACGACCTCGGGGGTGGTGCGCAGTGCCTCGGCCATGGCGGTGTCGAAGCCGGGGTGGGCGGGATCCTTGTGGATCTTGTCGCCGACGGCGTGGAGTTCGGCCCGGATGCCGCGTTCGGCGAGCCGCGCGGGCAGCCGGGTCATGGGCAGGGTGTTCCAGCGGGGCGCGAACTTGCCGGTGTAGACGAGGCGTACGGGATCGTGCGGTCCGTTGCGCTGCGGGACCGGGAAGCCGGGTTCGGGCACCGCGGGCGGGCTGAGCACGGCCCGGCCGCAGGCCTCCGGCACCCAGGCCTCCAGAAAGCACCGCAACTCCTCTGTCTGGCACAGGAGTTGCCGGGAGGCGTTGGCGATGCGAGCGAGGTCGGCGCGGTCCAGTTCGGTCATCTCGGCCGGGGACTGCGGGATGTCGGTGAGGTAGGCCCAGATGCGTCCGTCGAAGGCGCCGTCGCCGACGATCTGCTTCACCAGCCGGCGGCCGCGCAGCACCAGCAGGTCGCAGGGCTCCTCCTCGTCGAGACGGGCGAGCAACTGCGAGGCCTGGAAGGGGGAGAGGGGATGCGCACCCTGCCCGGGGACGAGGTGTTCCTCGTACGGACGCACCACGGTGACCCCGGGCAGTCCGGCCAGCGGGTCGGTCAGCCGGCCCGTCTCCACGGGGGCCTTGAGGACGAGCCGGGTCCGGCAGCCCGCGCGGGACAGCGCCTGCACCGTCGACTGGGCCCAGACGGCGGAACCGTCGATGAGGTTGAGGTCCACGTCGCCGTAGACGAGCGCCCTGAGGGTGCGGGTCATGACGGTTCCTTTCCACGCACGGCGAACAGGCGGTGCCCGGCACGCGACCAGGTGTCCGGTGGGGCGCCGGTGTCCAGGAGTGACCGGCGGACGAGCAGCGGTGTCAGGGTCGGTACGAAGGCGTAGTCGTCGGCGGCGGGGGTGTGGCCCACCGCGTCGGCGCCCGAGAACTCCTGGGCGCAGAGCAGGTCGAGCAGCAGGGTGTCGGGGCGGTCCTCGGTCAGGTCCGTCCAGTCGGCGACCCAGGGCGTGGTGGGCGGTCCGGAGTGGACGGTGACCGAGGCGGCGGTGAGTTCGTCTAGGTCGAGCCCCGCGGGGTCGGCGACGACGACCTCGGCCGGCCGGTGCAGCTGGCCGAGTGTCTGGGCGACGAGCCGGGCGACGTCGGTGGCGTCCCGGGGCGCGGCCAGTACGGCGACCCGGCGTTCGGCGAGCGGGTCCGGGGCGCCGGCCAGTTCGGCGAGCCGGGCCAGCCGTAGCCGGGTGCTGTCCTGCTGGAAGACGTCCCGGAGCCGGTCCCGGCCGTCGGTGACCGGGTCGAGGCGGGAGAGCGCCACCCCGGTGTCGCCGTCGAGGACGGCGTCCCAGGGCAGCTGGGACAGACCCGGCGCGGACGACGCCGGGCCGTCCCGCCACAGCACCGCCGTACGGCCCAGCCCCCGTGCCTGGCCGACCAGTTCGGCCAGCCGCCGGTCGAGGTCGGGGGCGAGTCCGGTGCCGGTCAGCGACCAGGGGCCGGCCTCGCCGGTGCACGCGCCGAGCTGGACGAGGAAGACGTCCGGGTCGGTGCGCGCCACCAGCAGCCGTCCGTCGTGCGGCAGCACCCGGCTGACCACGGCGTCCGCCGCGAAGTCCGCCGCGCTGCGGTCGGTCAGCACGCCGGTGATCACCAGCCGGTCGCGGGGTGCCACGGACAGGGCGCGGTGGGAGAGGTGGAAGCGATCGTCGGCCGGTGCCTCCGGCGCCGGGGCGGTGCTCGCGGCCCGCGCCGGCCGCCCCTTCCCCTTCCGCTGCCGCCACAGTCCGTACAGCTCCCCCGGCAGCCGGGCCGCGCCGCGTTTGGGCGACCGGGCCGCCGACACCAGCGCCTTGCCGACCCGCAGCGACGTGGAGCCCTCCAGCATGGCCACGCGCGCCTCCAGCACCCCGGTGCGCTCCCGGGCGCCGCGCAGGGCGGAGGCGAGCTGGTCCTTGTCCCGCAGGGCGGCGGCCAGCCGTTCGGCGAGGCCGTCCTCGCGGGCCGTCTCCAGGGCGCGGGCGGTCTCCTCGGCCGCCCGCTCCAGGTCGATCAGACGGGCCCGCTGGGAGCGGGAGACGAAGTCGGCGAGGACGTACTCGTCGGCGATCCTGAGGGCGGTGGCGAAACCGTCGGCCGGCAGCGGGCGGCCGAACCAGTCGTGGGGCGGCAGGAGTTCCTCGGTGCACGCGAACACCGCGCCGGCGTGCAGATGGGTGTAGCCGAGCGAGGTGGCGTGCAGCACCTGGCAGCGGTGGGCCACCAGGGCGTCGAGGAGGCGGTGGTAGGGCAGGTCGGTCCCCGGGTGACCGAAGACGATCAGACCGCGGCCGCCGGGCCGCATCCGTTCCAGCGCGGCGAGACAGTCCGCCTCGTCGCCGTGCACTGCGGGGTCGGGGCCGTAGCAGAGGAGCACCAGTTCCCCTTCGCCGACGGGCTGTTCGTGCCGGGTCAGCTCGACGCCCGGCGGGAGGTGCAGATAGGGGTCCAGACGCAGGCCGCCGCTTGTCGCGTCCACGACCGAGGTCACGTCGTCCAGATGCGGGTGGAGCAGATCGGTCAGGCGCATCAGCGGGTCCTTGTGAAGACATGGAAGCCGACCCGGTTCTCGCGGAAGCCGTAGGGCCGGAAGAGGGTGTGACTCAGGCCCAGGGGCTCAAGTGCCTCGCGGTAGGCGGCGATCGGCCGGTGCAGGATGTAGTCGCCGCGCGGGACGGGCTCGTCGGTGTTCTCGTCGGTGACGATCAGCCGGCCGGTGACCCGGACCAGCGAGGCGAGATTGCGCAGTCCGGCCGCCCACTCCGTGTCGTCCAAGACGTGGAAGAGGACATCCACGCACATCACCACGTCGTAGAGCCAGGGGCTGCGCCACTCGTCGAGGGCGGCGAACGCGTAGCGGGGTCCGCCGCCGTCGGCCCGGGCGTGGGCGACGGCCTCCTCGCTGGCGTCGAAGGCGTCCACTTGGTGGCCGCAGCGGGCCAGGGCGCGGGCGAAGTGCCCCTTGCCGCAGCCCGCGTCCAGGACGAACAGCGGGGAGGACGGGCTGGACAGGTCGCCGATCAGGGTGAGGAGCTGGCCCAGCCGCACCGCGTAGAAGATCTCGTTGCCGGGCCGGTCCAGGCCGATGTGGCCGCCGGAGGCGAGGTCGTCGCGTTCGCGGTGCCGGGTGTCCCAGTAGGTGCGGGCGGTGTGCCCGAGGTCGGCGCGGGGACCGTCGGGGTGGGTGCGGGTGGCGTCAGTCATGGCGCTCCAGCCACTCGGTGAGCACGCGGGCGATGCGGGGGCCGGCCTTGCCGTCCCACAGCGGCGGCCCCTCGGGGTCGGCCGCCGGCTGCCCTTCCAGGACCTTGCGCAGGGCGGGCACCAGTTCGCTGTGGCTCACCAGGCGGTTGGTGCCGTGGGTGACGGTGACCGGACGTTCGGTCGTGGTGCGCAGCGTCAGACAGGGGACGCCCAGCACGGTGGTCTCCTCCTGGACCCCGCCCGAGTCGGTGATCACGGCGGCGGCGCCCCGCACCAGGCCCATGAACTCGACATATCCGAGCGGTTCGAGCAGATGGATGCCGGGTGCGTCGGCGAGGCCCGCCTTGCTCAGCGCCTCACGGCCGCGCGGATGCAGGGGCACGGCGAGGTCGAGGTGGGTGGCCGCCTCGGCGAGCGCGCGGGCGGCGGCCGCGGCCGCCTCGGGGTCGTCGACGTTGGCCGGCCGGTGCAGGGTGACCACGCCGTACGGTTCGGGCAGTGCGTGGGCGGCGCGGGCGGTGGCCGGGTCGAAGTGGTCCAGATGGGTGAGCAGGGTGTCGATCATGGGGTTGCCGACGAAGTGCACCCGGCCGGGGTCGACGCCCTCGCGGGCGAGGTGGCCGACGGCTTCCGGGCTGGTAGCGAACAGCAACTCGGCCAGCTGGTCGACCAGGCGCCGGTTGACCTCCTCCGGCATGGCCATGTCGAAGCTGCGCAGGCCCGCCTCGACGTGGGCCACCGGGATCCCCAGCTTGGCGGCGACCAGAGCCGCGGCCAGGGTCGAGTTCACGTCGCCGTAGACGACGACGAGGGCCGGGGCGCGGGCGAGCAGTTCACCCTCCAGCGCCACCAGCAGGTCGGCGGTCTGCCGGGCGTGGCTGCCGGAGCCGACGCCCAGGTCGGTGTCCGGGGCGGGCAGGCCCAGCTCCCGGAAGAAGATGTGCGACATCCGTTCGTCGTAGTGCTGACCCGTGTGCACCAGGACCTGGTCGTGCCCGGTCGCGCGCAGGGCGGCGACGACGGGCGCGGCCTTCACGAAGTTCGGCCTGGTCCCTACGACATGGAGTACGCGGCCGTTCATGTCGTACGTTCTCCGCTCTGTCGGCCTACCTTGGCGACATGGCCCGACGTCTGTCCCGGCACATGCCGCGTCGAATCCCCCGTGCACTCAGCTTGGCCGCATCCGTCGCATGGGGCGAGTTGCGGCACGATCCCACCCGGGCCGCGCTGCTCGGCGTACGGCTGCTGTCGGGGCGGGTGCGGCGCGGGCTGCGGCCGGTCGAGCGGCGGCTCGCCGCCCGGGCCCGCACGGCCGGGCCGACCGCCACACCGTCCGCCGCCCGGGTCCCGGCACCCGCCGGGCGGCCGGTGCGGCCCCAGCCCGGCCGGGTGCTCCATATCGTCACCAACGGGCTGCCGTTCAAACACGCCGGATACACCGTGCGCACCCAGGCCCTCGCCGAGGCCCAGCGGGCCGCCGGGCTCGATCCGCACGTGGTGACCCGCGTGGGGTTCCCGGTGGCGCAGGGCGTCCTGGACGCTCGCCCGCTGCAGATCGTGAACGGGGTGCCGCAGCACCGGCTGCTGCCGCTGGCCCTGCCGTACGGCCAGGGCGCGGTGCTGGCCCGCAACGCCGAGCTGGCCGGGCGCCTGGTGGAGCGGCTGCGGCCCGCCGTACTGCACGCGGCCACCGACCACGGCAACGGGCGGGTGGCACTGGCCCTGCGCGAAACGTACGGGCTGCCGGTGGTGTACGAGGTGCGTGGGTTCCTGGAGGAGACCTGGCTCACCCAGGCGGCGGGCCGCACCCCGGACGACGAGACGTACCGTGCGCGGCGCGCCCTGGAGACGTACTGCATGCGCCAGGCCGATCTGGTGCTGACGCTGGGCACGGCGATGAAGGCCGAGATCGCGGCCCGCGGAGTACCGGAGGAGCGGATCCTGATCGTGCCCAACGCGGTGGACGACGCCTTCCTCGCCCCGCCGCCGGACGGGGCGGAACTGCGCGCCCGGCTCGGCATCGCGGCGGACGACTATGTGGTCGGCACCGTCAGCACCCTTACTCCACACGAGGGAATCGGCACATTGCTCCATGCGGGTGCCGAGCTGCGCCGCCGAGGTGTTCCGCTGCGGCTGCTGATCGTCGGCGACGGACCCGAGCGCGCGGCGCTGGAGGCGCTGGCCGGGCGGCTGGGGCTCGGGGACGGCGTCGCGCTGTTCACCGGCCGCGTCCCGCACGAGCAAGTGCGCTCCTACCACGCCGTTCTGGACGTTTTCGCGGTGCCGCGCACCGATGAACGGGTCTGCCGTCTGGTCACCCCGCTCAAGCCGGTCGAAGCGATGGCGAGCGGTCTTCCGGTGGCGGCCAGTGATCTCACAGCCCTACGGGAAGTGGTCGAGCCCGAGGTGAACGGCCGGCTGATCGCGCCCCAATCTCCACACGCCTGGGCAGAAGCTCTCGAAGTATTGCTCTACAGTCGAAAACGGCGGCATGAATGGGGAGCATCCGCCCGCGCTCTGGTAGCGCGTGACCGCACCTGGACAAGGGTCGCTGCCACGACCCGAGAGGCGTACAGCGCTCTTGGATGTGTCTGAGGCCCCCTCGCCCGGAATCCCACCGTCCGGGCCCTTCGGATCAATACGGCGTCTGCCGTTGAGGGCGGAGTGGATCCCTATGCAGGTCGAAAAGGCCGTACCGCTCGGGGAATCGAGCGCATCGCTCGGGGATGCAGAACGGACCGACGGCTTCGAACTGGCCGTCATCGGGCTCGGTTACGTCGGGCTTCCGCTCGCGCGGGAGGCATCGCTGGTCGGGCTGAGAGTGGCGGGGCTCGACCTCGACCCACGGGTCGTGGAGGCCCTCAACGCCGGACACTCCCATGTCGACGACGTCTCCGACGACGACGTCGCCCGCATGCGGCAGGCCGGCTTCACCGCGTACACGGACGACGCCTGTCTGGCCCGTGCGCAGACGATCGTGATCTGTGTGCCGACCCCGCTCAGCGCGGACGGCGGCCCCGATCTGAGCGCGGTGACCTCCGCCGCGCGGGCCGTGGCGGGCAGACTGCGCCGCGGACGGCTCGTGGTCCTCGAATCGACGACCTACCCGGGCACCACCGAGGAGATCGTGAAGCCGATCCTGGAGGAGTCGGGGCTACGGGCCGGCGAGGAGTTCGCGCTGGCGTTCTCACCGGAGCGCATCGACCCCGGCAACACCACGCACGGGCTGCGCGAGACCCCGAAGGTGGTCGGCGGCAGCACCCCGGCGTGCGCGGCCCGGGCGGCCGCCTTCTACGGCAAGATCGTCGACACCGTCGTGCAGGCCAAGGGCACCCGGGAAGCCGAGATGGCCAAGCTCCTGGAGAACACCTACCGGCACGTCAACATCGCCCTTGTCAACGAACTGGCCATCCTGTGCCAGGAGTTGCAGGTCGACGTGTGGGACGCGATCCGCTGCGCCGGGACGAAACCGTTCGGCTTCCAGGCCTTCAGGCCGAGCGCCGGGGTGGGCGGGCACTGCATCCCGATCGACCCTAACTACCTGTCTTACAAGGTGCGTTCGATCGGCTACGAGTTCCGGTTCGTGGAACTCGCCCGGGAGATCAACGCGCACATGCCTCAGTACGTCGTCCGGCGCGCACAGGATCTGCTCAACCACGAGGGCCGCGCCCTGCACGGCTCCCGGGTGCTGCTCCTCGGCGTCACGTACAAGCCGGACGTCGCCGACCAGCGCGAGTCGCCGGCGGTGCCGGTGGCCCGCCTGCTGCGGGACCGGGAGGCCGAGATCGCCTTCCACGACCCGTTCGTACCGGCCTGGTTCGTGGACGGGGAGGCCGTGCCGCGCGTCACCGACGTCATGGCCGCCGTGCGCTCGCACGACCTGACGATCCTGCTCCAGGACCACTCCGCGTACGACCTCCCGGCCCTCGGCGACGAGGCCCGGCTGCTCTTCGACACCCGTGGGCGGATCTTCCGGCCAGGTGTCGAGGTGCTGTAGGCGACCTCTGTGGCAAGTCCTTTCCGCCGCCTGGAGTCCAAGGGCTCCGGGCGGCGGAGTCGAAAGGCGCTCAGATGCGGATACTCGTCGTCACCGTCGTCCACCACCCCGAGGACGCGCGCATACTGCACCGGCAGATCACCGCGCTGCGGGACCGGGGGCACCACGTGGTGTACGCGGCGCCGTTCTCGGCCCGCGAGGTGCGCCCCCGCGCGGACCTCGAAGGCATCGACCTGCCCCGGGCGGCGGGCCGCAGCCGCCGTGCGGCGGTGGGCGCGGCCCGCGCCCTGCTCGCCGAACGCGGCCACGAGGCGGACGTGATCCTCCTGCACGACCCGGAACTGCTCCTCGCCCTGCCCGGCACCCTGCGCCGCTGGCGGCGGTCCGGGGCGGCCCCGGTGGTGGTGTGGGACGTCCACGAGGACACCGCGGCCGCGCTCGCCACGAAACGCTGGGTACCCCGGGTGCTCCGGCCGCCGCTGCGGCTCGGCGTGCGGGCGGCCGAGCGGCTGGCGGAGCGCCATCTGCGGCTGCTGCTCGCCGAGGACGCCTACCAGGAGCGGTTCTGCCGCACCCACCCGGTGGTGCCGAACTTCACCACCGCGCCGGTCCAGGCGCCCGAACCGCCCGGCGCCGAACGCGTCGTCTACGTCGGTCACCTGTCCCGGGCGCGCGGCGCGCTGGACCTCATCGAGACCGCCCGGCACCTGGGGCCCGGCCTGCGCATCGAGGTGGCCGGCGCGGCCGACCCCGACGTGCGGGAGGCGCTGGCGGCGGCCGACCGGGACGGTGTCCTGCGCTGGCACGGCTTCCTGCCCAACGACCGTGCCCTCGCGCTGCTCTCCGGCGCCCTGGCCGGCCTCTCCCTCCTCCACGACCAGCCCAACTACCGCCACTCGCGGCCCACCAAGGTCGTCGAGTACATGGCCCACGGCGTCCCCGTCATCACCACGCCCACCCCGCTGGCGGCCGGCATGGTCGAGCGGCACGGCTGCGGTCTCGTCGTGCCGTACGAGGATCCGCGCGCGGCGGCGGAGGCGATACGGCGGCTGAGCGCCGACGCGGTACTGCGCCACACCGCGGCTCAGCGGGGCCGTGAGGCGGCCCTCACTCACTTCAACTGGCCCGACAAAGCGGCCGAGTTCACGCACGTGCTGGAGAGCTGGGTACGTGAGGCGGCCGGTGCTAGGGGCGCGGGTGGTGCGGCTCGTACAAGGCGACCTCGCCTCCGCCCGGCAACCGGAACCCCGTCACCCGACCCCAGGCCGCGTCCTGGAAGGGTCGGCTGAACTCCACGCCCTTCGCGGTGAGTTCGGCGGTGGTGGCATCGAGGTCGTCGCACATCAGCATCAGTTCGTGCGACGGTTCGCCGTCGGCCGGGTGGCAGGCCACCTCGGCCGGCGGCAGCGCGAAGATCAGCCAGCCTCCTCCGGCATCGACGTGCGGCCAGCCCAGGACGTCCCCGAGGAAGGCGCGGTCCGCCTCGGCGTCGCGCGTGTAGATCACCACATGTGCCCCATTGATCACGCGCGGAGGTTAGCGACGGACACCGCGAGCGGCAAGCACCCGCGGCCACGCGTCGGACCGGCCCCGCTCGCGGAGCACGGGCCGGTGTCCGTCCGGGCGTTCCGTCAGGCGCGCGGAATGCCGTACGCCCGCTCCACGCGCAGCCGCAGCACCAGCCGGCGGTCGCGGACCATGGCGGCGCGGTAGTCGTCCCAGTCGGGGTGCTCGCCCCGGACGTCACGGTAGAGGCGGACGAGTTCCTCGACGGTCTCGTCGTAGGGGTCCCGGGCGACCGGCGAGAGCTCGGCGGTGCCCTCGGCGACCGTGTACGCCCAGTGGTCGGGGCTGGTGACGTGGTACGAGGCACGGGGGTCACGGCGCAGGTTACGGGTCTTGGCGCGGTCGTCCGTGATCGAGACACGGACGGTCCGCTCGTCCGGGTAGTACGCGTGATTGACATTGGACAGCTGGGGGCGGCCGTCGCTCTTGAGGGTGACCAGCACCCCGGCGTGGCCTTCGGCGAGCAGCTTCAGAAGAGCGTCCTGGGTCATGTCCAGTCCAACCCCGTCGCGACGGCCTGGCATTCCCGGCCGTCGCACGCCGGAGCTCCACCGAGCCGTCCGTGCGCGGAGCGGCGGCGCCGGACGGCGGTACGGCTGCGCCGGGCGCGCAAGTCGCCGCACCATCGCGGGTGTACCTGGAGTCGGCACGGGACACACGGGCATGTACGAGAGGCGCCGCCGGTTCCGGGACGGTGGAACCGCAGTTCGTCGGGGCGGTCCCGCCGGTGCGGCGTCGGGGCGTACCGCCGCTCCCCCGGGCGTTTCCGGCGCGCTCGGCGTGGCGGCCGTACGTCCGCTCCCGGCGCCTCTTCTATAGCGTCCGTCACACCACATGCGGATGAGCGGGTCCGTTCTCCGCTTCCTGCGCGACGATGAGGTCCGAGGTCGGACGCACAGCGGACGACACGACCGGAGGAGAGCGATGGCACAGCTGCGACAGGACGTCGACCCCAGTGAGGTCGGGCTGGACGTGAAGGCGTTGGACCGCCTCGACCAGCACTTCGCCCACTATGTCGACGAAGGGCGCCTGCCCGGCTACCTGGTGGCCGTGGCGCGCGGTGGCCGGATCGCCCACCTCACCACGCAGGGCCAGCGCGACCGCGCGGCCGGACTGCCGGTCGAGCCGGACACCATCTGGCGGGTGTACTCGATGACCAAGCCGGTCACCGCGGTGGCGATACTGCTGCTGGTGGAGGACGGTCTGCTGTCGCTGGACGACCCGGTCGGCCGCCTTCTGCCGGAGTTCGCCGATCCCCAGGTGTACGTGAGCGGTTCGGGCACCGGCATGGTGACCCGGCCTGCCGACGGGCCGATCCTGATCCGGCATCTGCTCACCCACACCGCCGGGCTGACGTTCGCGTTCTACCACTCGCACCCCGTGGACGCCCGCTACCGCGAGGCCGGCCTGGAGTTCTCGGTGCCGGCGGGCGCCGACCTCACCGAGGCGATGAAGGTGTACGCCCGTATGCCCCTCCAGTTCGAGCCGGGCACCCAGTGGAACTACTCCGTCGGCTTCAACGTGCTCAGCCGCGTCATCGAGGTGGTGTCCGGGCAGCGGCTCGACGAGTTCTTCGCCGACCGGATCTTCCGCCCGCTCGGCATGCCGGACGCGGGCCTGCACATCGTGCCCGAACAGGCCGACCGGCTCTCGGAGTTGTACGGCGAGACGGACGGCGGCGCGATCGAGGCGATCCCCGGGCTGCCGCTGCGTGGCCGCCCCCGCTTCCTGTCCGGCAGCGGCGGTCTCGCGGCGACGGCGTACGACTACCACCGTTTCATGGAGATGCTGCGCCGGCGCGGCGAGCTGGACGGCGTCCGCCTGCTCTCCGCCGCCTCGGTCGGCCTGCTCTCCAGCAACCACCTGCCCGGCGGCACCGACCTGCGCGCCTTCGGCGCCCCCGCCCATCAGGAGCCCGGCAACGACGGCCTCGGCTTCGGCCTCGGCGTCTCGGTGGTGGTCGACCCCACGCGCACCCTCTCGCCGAGCAGCCCCGGCACCTACGGCTGGACCGGCGCGGCCACGACCGCCTTCTGGGTCGACCCCGCGCACGACCTGACCGTGCAGTTCCACACCCAGGTGCGCCCGAAGACCCTGAAGATCCTCCCGGAACTGCGCCGGCTGGTCCACGAGACGATCCTGGACTAAGGGGACCGGGTTGTCCGGTCGGACCAGGTTGGTCTCCGGGCGCGGGGTGGCGGGCGTCAACCGGCCGGCGCCGAGCGGACGCACGTCGAGGAAGGGGGCGCGCCCGGGAGGCCACCGGGCGCCTCAGGACCAGTGCGCCACCGCGTCCAGATGGGGCAGCACGTGGTCGAGGCGCTCCCGCTTGGTCCGCAGATACGTGATGTTGTTCTCGCACGGCTCGATCAGCAGCGGGACCGTCTCGGCGACCTCGATTCCGTGGCGCAGCAGGGACTCCCGTTTGCGCGGGTTGTTGGACATCAGGCGTACGGAAGCCACCCCGAGGTCGCGCAGGATGCCGGCGGCGACGCCGTAGTCGCGGGCGTCGACGGGCAGGCCGAGGGCGAGGTTGGCCTCGACCGTGTCGAGGCCCTCCGCCTGGAGCGCCATCGCGCGCAGCTTGGCGAGCAGTCCGATGCCGCGGCCCTCGTGGCCCCGCAAGTAGACGACGATGCCGCTGCCTTCGGCGACGACCGCGCGCAGGGCGGCGGCGAGCTGGTCGCCGCACTCGCAGTGCTGGGAGCCGAACGCGTCACCGGTCAGGCACTCCGAGTGCAACCGGGTCAGCACCCGGTCGCTGTCGATGTCCCCGTAGACCAGGGCCACTTGCTCGTCACCGCGGTCGTGGTCCAGGTAGCCGATCGCCTGGAATTTCCCGTAGACGGTGGGCAGCGGTGTATTCACGACGCGTTCCACGCCCGAACGCCGTGGGGACTCCTTGCCGAGTACGCCGATGTTTTCTGTCATGATCTGATTCCTAAGCAGAGACGAAAGGCCGTCAAACGATGAATGGTTCGGGCGCGCGTACGGCGGCATACGGCTTGTTGCCGGCGGACACCACGGAAGAGGTACGTACCAGGGGGGCGGGCGTTTCATCTCAGGTCGCCGTCCTTCCGGTGGGGAGCTACGAACAGCACGGCCCCTTCCTTCCGCTGGCGACGGACACGCTCGTCGCATGTGCCGTCGCCCGGGAGATCGCCGCCGCGTTTCCGGTGCACCTCCTGCCTCCGGTGACGGTCTCCTGCTCGCACGAGCACGCGGCCTGGCCGGGGACCGTCAGCATCTCCTCGGTGACCCTGCACGCGGTGGTCCAGGACATCGCAGAATCGTTGCGCCGCTCGGGTGTCGAGGCGCTGGTCGTGCTCAACGGCCACGGCGGCAACTACGTGCTGGGCAACGTCGTCCAGGAGGCGTCCGCGCGGGGTGAGCGGATGGCGCTGTACCCGGCCGCGGAGGACTGGGAGACAGCGCTCGTGCGGGCCGGGGTGGAGACCTCGGCGCTCACCGACATGCACGCGGGAGAAATCGAGACCTCGATTCTGCTGCACGCTCATCCCGAATTGGTCCGCCCTGGTCACGAGTCCGCCGATTTCACCGCTGACGACCGCCGTCATCTCCTTACCCTGGGAATGTCCGCCTATACCGAGTCGGGCGTCATCGGCCGTCCCTCCCTGGGGTCGGCGGAAAAGGGGAAGGAACTCCTGGCGAGCCTGGCCGATTCCTTCGGAGCGGTTTTCGAACTGCTCACCTCGGGGCGGGAGTAGCGCATCCCGGCGTACCAGCGGACGACCAGGACCACCAGGCCCGGCAGGGCCGCCACGAAACTGAGGACGCCGTAGACGACGGCGGTGGCGAGCCCGCTGTCCGCGCCCAGGCCCGCCGCGGCGAACGCCCAGGCGGTGACGCCCTCCCGGGGCCCCCAGCCCCCCACGTTCAGCGGCAGCCCCATGGCGACCAGGGCGAGAACCGCGATCGGCACCAGCACCGGCACGGAGGCGGTGGAGCCGGCGACCCGCGCGGCCACCACGAACATCCCGACGTGCCCGGCGAGGATGACCGCGGAGGACAGCGCGACGCCCGGCCCGTTCTCCCGTGACAGCAGCGCCCGTCGGGCCTCGGCGAGGGCCGAGCGGAGGGCACCGCGACGCTTGCCCGGGGCCTTGTTCATGCGGACGGCGGCCACGATCGCGCACGCGCCGAGCACCCCGGCCATCAGCAGCGGGGCGAAGCTGCGCACGTCGTCGCGGACCGGCGAGGGCAGGATCAGCAGCGCGCCCGCGCCGAACACCGTCAACGCGATCTGTCCCGCGGTCCGTTCGAGGACGACCGCGCGGACCCCGCGCCCGATGTCGCCCTCGCTCCGCCCGTGCCTGACCGCCCGGTGCACATCGCCGAGCACCCCGCCGGGCAGGGCCGCGTTGAGGAACAGCGCGCGGTAGTAGTCGCCGACGGCGGGCCCCAGCGGCAGCCGCAGGCCGAGGCTGCGGGCCACCAACTGCCAGCGCCAGGCGCTCAGTACGGTCGTGACCGCGCCGATCAGCAGGCCGGCGACCAGCGTCGGGGTGTCGATGCGGCGCAGTCCGTCGAGGAAGACGCCGGTGCCGAGCCGCCACAGCAGCACGGCGATGATGGCGACTCCGGCGAGGGTGCCCACGTGGGTGCGAACGGCACGGAGGCCGAGCCGCGGGGGCATGGTCACCGGGGCGACGGGGGCGGCCGCACGGACCAGGGTGGGGGTGGTCATGAGGTGCCTCCGGTCGGCCGGGCGAGCGCCAGCAGGTCGCTGTGGTGCAGGACGACCCGCAGTTCGCCGGCCGCGCAGGCGGCGAGTCGCTCGGCCAGATAGGCCTCGGCGCGCTCGGCCAGTTCGGAGCGCTCCTCGACGGCCGCGCCGACCCAGCCGCGCAGCCACTGCTCGGTGAGCGCCTTCTCGTCGGGGCCGAGCCGCCAGGGGCTGGGGTGCACCTTCACGGTGGCGCCCCGGTCGGCGAACGCCTCGCAGGCGGCCGTGACCGCGTCCGGGCCGAGCATCCCGTCGCGCCGCTGGTGGGCGTTGAAGGCCTCCGTGAGCTCCGCGTCCAGCGGATGGGGCGAGCCGAACTCGACCCGTCCGGCGACCGACAGGGTGAGCAGGGCGGGGCAGCCGGCCCCGGCGCAGGCCTCGGCGAGTATGCCGACGTCCTCCCGGGTGAGGACGTCCAGGAGCGCGGACGCGGTCACCAGCGAGGCGCCGGCCAGTGCGTCGGGGGTGAGGCGGGCGACGTCACCACGGCGGGTCTCCACCGTGACCCGGCTGCCGTCGGCGGCCACGCGGGGCGAGGCGACGGCGGCGAAGTGCAGGAGGTAGGGGTCGCGGTCGTGCAGGATCCAGTGCTGGGCGCCGTCCAGGCGGGGCGCCAGCCAGCGGCCCATGGAGCCGGTGCCGCAGCCCAGGTCGTGCACGACCAGACCTCCCGTCTTGCCGGGCAGGTTGGCCAGCCGGATCCGCAGCGGGTCCAGCAGATCGTGCGCCCGGGCGGCCGCGTCCGCGCTCTCCCGCAGCTCCAGCCATTCGGGGGCGTACCGCGGCGGCTCCTCGGGCCCGCTCTCGCGCAGGCGTACGGTGGCCCGCTCGCCCAGGCGCACGACGGGACCGGCCCCTGCGATCACCTCGGACCGTCCGGGCTCACCGGCGGCTGCGACATCCATGTGCTCTCGTCCCACCTCTGCATCGGTAGCATCCCTGGGCCCCGGCGGCGCGGGGATCGCGCCGACCGGAGTAGTGGTCGTCGTCTCGCTGGTCATGCCGCCCTCCGGGGTTCGTCGGGGAGCCTCAGCAGGACTCCGGCCAGACTGCGGGCGGTGGTCGCCCAGCCGTCGAGCGCCGCCCGCCGGCCGCGCGCGGCGGCCTTCAGACGACGGCGTACGTCGGCCTCGCCGAACCAGCCGCGCAGTTCGGCGGCGAGTGCGGCGGGGTCCTCCGGCGGCACGAGGATGCCGGGCACCCCGCCGTCGGGGGCACGGCCGACCGCCTCGGGCAGCCCGCCGACGTCGGTGGCGAGCACCGGGATACCCCGGGCGAGGGCCTCGGTGACCGCCATGCCGTAGGTCTCGGCGTACGAGGTGAGGACCATCAGGTCGGCGGCGGCGTAGCTGGCGTCGAGGTCGGCGCCGGAGCGGGGACCGGCGAGGTGCAGCCGCTCGGTGAGCCCGTGTTTGGCGATCAGGGACCGCAGATGGGCGACGTACTCCGGGTCCTGGCCGAGCCCGCCCACGCAGGTGCAGGTCCACGGCAGGTCCCGGACCGCCGCGAGGGCCTCGACCAGCCGGTGCTGGCCCTTGCGCGGGGTGACGGCGGCGACGCACAACAGGTGCGAGACCCCGTCGGTGCCACCGGCCAGCGGGGCGATGTCGGCGCCCGGGGCGGCGACATGGACCCGCTCGGGGGCCAGACCGTGGTGCGAGACCAGCCGCCGTACCGCCCAGTCGCTGGTCGCCACGACGGCCGGCACGGCGCGCAGCACCGCGCGCTCCCGGGTGTCCAGGTCGGTGGCCACGGCCGGATCGAGCCCGGTCTCGTCGCCGAGCGGCAGGTGCACGAGGACGGCGAGCCGCAGCCGTTCGGCCTCCGGTACGACGGTCTCGGGGACCCCGCACGCCACCAGGCCGTCCAGCAGGACGATCGCGCCGTCGGGCAGCTCCCGCAGGGTGCGGGCGAGGGTGTCCCGGGCGGCCGCGTCGGGGCGGGGCCAGGAGCCGGGCACAACGTGCTTGGTGACCTGCCAGCCGAAGCCGGGCAGGTCCAGGCAGACCCGCCGGTCGTAGGCGTTGCCGCCGCTCGGCGTCGCCAGGTCGTCGACACCGCCCGGCAGGACGAAGTGCACGATACGCAGGGACATGGGCAGGATCCCGATGTTCGCGGGGGCTTTGGTCTCGGCGGTCTTGTTCTCGCCGGTGCCTGCGCGCTGCGCGGGCACGTAGGTGAGGGCCGGGGCCCGGCCCATGGTCACGTCGGTCACAGGGCACGCTCGTAACTCGCCCAGGCGACATGCGACTCGTGGAGGGTGACGGTGAGTCCGGCGAGGCCCCTGGCGCCTTCACCCAGCGCGCCCTTCTCGATCCGCTCGGCGAGCCGGTCGGCGATGACCTTCGCGAGGAACTCCGTGGAGGTGTTGACCCCGGCGAAGTCCGGTTCGTTGTCGAGGTTTCTGTAGTTCAGCTCGCTGACCACGGCACCGAGCTCCTGGGTGGCGAGACCGATGTCGACGACGATGTTGTCTTCGTCCAGCTGCTCACGGCGGAAGGTGGCGTCCACGAGGAACGTGGCGCCGTGCAGGCGCTGCGCGGGCCCGAACACCTCGCCGCGGAAGCTGTGGGCGATCATGATGTGATCGCGGACGGTGATGCTGAACAACGGACGACCCTCCAGGTGCGGCGCGTCTGGTCCCTCGGCTGATCCCTGCCGGGGGATGCCCTTAATACGGTTCCTGGCTTCCCCGTGTTCAGTCCACTCTCACCCTTTTCTGAGGTCAGGCCCACTTGGCGGGCCGCGTTGGACGTTGCGTCAGCCGATGTCGCCGTAGCGGATCCGGTGGCAGAGGGCGGGGATCTCCCCGGAGGCGAGTTTCGCAAGCACCTCCGGCAGTTCTTCGAAAGCGCTTTCCCCGGTGATGAGGGCGTCCAGCGCCGGATCGGCGAGCAGGTCAAGGGCCAGGGCGAGCCGGTCGGCGTAGCTGCGGCCGGCCCGGCGTGGGGAGACGGTGCCGACCTGGCTGCTGCGCACGGTGAGCCGGCGGGAGTGGAACGCCTCGCCGAGCGGGAGGGCGATACGCCGGTCGCCGTACCAGCTCAGTTCGAGGACCGTGCCCTCGGGGGCGAGGAGTTCCATGGCGCGGGTGAGGCCCTGCTCGGTGGAGCTGGCGTGGACGACCAGGTCGCAGCCGCCGAGGGCGTCCTCGGGCGCCGCGAAGTCGACACCGAGGGCCTCCGCGGTCTTGGCGCGGGCCGGGTCGGCGTCGACCAGCTGAAGCCGTACGCCGGGGAAGCGGGCGAGGAGGGCGGCGACCGAGCAGCCGACCATGCCGCCGCCGATCACCGCGATCCGGTCGCCGACCAGGGGAGCGGCGTCCCAGAGGGCGTTCACTGCGGTCTCCACGGTGCCCGCGAGCACCGCACGCGCCGCCGGTACGCGCTCCGGTACCACCGTCACCGCGGCCACCGGAACGACGTAGCGCGTCTGATGCGGATACAGGCAGAACACCGTACGCCCGATCAAGTCAACGGGGCCTGCCTCCACGACGCCGACGTTGAGGTAGCCGTACTTCACCGGCCCGGGGAACTCGCCCTCCTGGAACGGCGCCCGCATCACCGCATGCTGGCTGGCCGGCACCCCGCCGCGGAACACCAGTGTCTCGGTTCCCCGGCTGACCCCCGAGTACAGCGAGCGCACCAGCACCTCGCCCTCGGCGGGCTCCGTGAGGGCGACGTCACGCAGCTCTCCGTGGCCCGGAGAGCGGAGCCAGAACGCGCGGGCCGAGCGGTTCATCGGCATCCTCCTGAACGATCGGGAAGTTGTTCACGTACCGAGATGTGCACAGCGACAAGTGCACAGGCCGCGCACAGTACGCGGCGCTGATCGACTCTGTCATTCGGCCGGAGGACGTGCGGTGGCCCTGAACAACAATTACCAAGCCAGGCTGGTCCAGCAGGAGACCGCTGTGGGAGCGGGCGTGCAGATCCTGCTGCTGACCCTGCTCGGGTCGGCGATCGGCATGGGGCCGGCCGGATGGGCGACGGGTCTCGCGTTCGCGATAGCCACCTGGGCGGTGCTCTCGCGGGCCCTGCACCGCACCCGGCCACGCACCTTCGGCCCGGCGAACCGGGTCACCCTCGGCCGCGCGATCCTGGTCGGCGGTGTCACGGCGCTGGTCGCCGACTCCTTCGAGAGTTCCCCGCCGGTCTCGCTCCTGGTCGGCCTGACCGCCGTGGCCCTGATCCTCGACGGCGTGGACGGCAAGGTGGCCCGCCGCACCGGCACGTCGACCGCGCTGGGCGCGCGTTTCGACATGGAGGTCGACGCGTTCCTGATCCTGGTGCTGAGCGTGTACGTCTCGACGCGGCTGGGGCCGTGGGTGCTGCTGATCGGCGCGATGCGCTACGCGTTCCTCGCGGCGGCGAAGGTCGCGCCCTGGCTGAACGCCCCGCTGCCGCCGTCGATGGCCCGCAAGACGGTCGCCGCGATGCAGGGCATCTGCCTGCTGCTGGCGGGCGCGGACCTGCTGCCGTACCTGGCCGACCTGGGCGTGGTGCTGCTGGCGCTCGGCTCGCTGGTGTGGTCGTTCGGGCGGGATGTGGTGTGGCTGTGGCGGAACGCGCGGGCGGCGACGCCGACGGTGGTGGTGGCGGTTGGGGAGAGTGCGCGGGTGGAGGTGCGCGTGGAGGAGATCGAGAGGCTGGAACTGGCGGTGCGCTGAACTGAGTACGGCGCGCATTCGGCCAGGTCGTGTCAGTGCCTGGCCACATACTGGCGCCCATGCAGATGACGGAGCACGCACTCAAACGGGCCTGGGCGCGCTAGTGGTCGCCGGAGCCCTGTCCCGGCAGCGCGTACGCGAGATCGGCATCCTCAAAGCCGTGGGCTTCCGCAGCCGCGGCATCCTAACCATGCTCGTCGCTGAGATGGCCCTCGTCGGCGTCGCCGGTGCACTCGTCGGCTCGCTGCTGGGGGTCGGCGGTGCGGCCGCCACCGTTGCCGTCCTCCACGGCGACCCAGGCCTCGCCCCCTACCTGCCCGTCGCCCTTCCCCTACCCAGCGCCCCGACACTGGGAGGACTGCTCCTGCTGACAGTGGCCGTGACCGTGATCGGCGCATGGATGCCTGCGCGGCGCGCCGCCCAGCTCGCCCCCAGCACCGCGATCAGTGAATGGTGAGTTCGATGAAGCGCATCCTGCGTCCCGCTCTGGCCCTCGTAGCCCTGTCCGCCCTCGCTGTTCCCCTCGCGGCGTGCGGCCCTGGCGGCGTCACCCTCGGCGACGACTGGGAGGGATCCAAGGTCTTCGTGCTGTCGAAGGTCAACGGGCTCACCACCGTCGTCGGCATCGATCCGGACCGCCATCGTGCGGAGTCGCTCGCCGTCGTGCCCACCCAGAAGGACGACGACGACATCCAGAACCCGCAGATCGTCCGCCTCACCGACGGACGCTGGGCCGTAGCCATCCCCAAGAAAAACGGTAAGCCGAGCGTCCTGTACCAGGTCGATACCAAGGACCACGACCTGGCCGGACTCGGGCACGTCCAGGGCGCCAGCACCCTTGTGCCAGCCGGATCCCGCACGTTCGCGGTTTCCAACGCGGCACTGTCACCCACCCAGCAGGCCAAAGCCCTCGTCTATGACCCCGCCACCTGGCAGGTCGAACACCAAGTGCCCCTGCCCATCGACCCCACCGTCACCGCTGGCGGCGAGAGCGGAGTATGTATCAGCGAGGTCACGGACACCGGTTCTCGCGTCGCCGTAATCACCCCCAAGTCAACCGACAAGCAGGCAACCGTCCATACCTTGACCATAAAAGTCGAGAACATTGCCTGCGGCCCGGGCAAGCCCGTTCTCGCCGGAAGCGCCAAGCAGCAGACCACCGATGGACCACCCACGCTTCAACTCCGCACCCAGGACGGCATGGACATCCTGACGGCCTCAGCCGGCAACATCCGCCAGGTCGCCTCCACCCGAGACACGATCACAGCAGCGATCACATTGCCGCACAGCGTGGAACTGGTGGAGGTCTCTCGAGGCGATGGCCGCGAACTGCACCACATGACCATCAAGGACATCAACGAAGCACAGGGAATGAGCGAAACCACTCCAGGGACATGGGTCCTCGCAGCCGGGAACCGGGTAGTCACCGCCGACCTAACCCACAGCACCAGCCACAGCTTCAAGGTACCCGGAGAACTCATCGACACTCCCCAAGCCTGAATCCGACCCGCAGACTACGTCGGATTGACACCAGCTTCGATACGGCAGCTGTACATAGGTCTGCTGGTGCTCGTCGCTGCTGTTCAGCGGCTTGAGGGGGTGGCTGCGGGTGTGAGGGCGGCCACCATGATCACGACGTGGTGTGACGCAACACCAGAACGAGACGGCCGCTTCGGCCACGGTAGAGCACGCAGGCCACCACATTGCGTTCGGGGGCCTGTTGGGCTCGGTGGCCGACCGTTGGCGACGGACATCCTTGAGGTGGTCCTCGCCCGCCGCGCCGTACAGGACGGCGGTGGTCGCCGCTACGCGCTGCGCCGGGGTTGCGTGTGGACCCTTTCTTCGCCGTCGTCCTCTTTGTCGTGGTCTTCTTGGCCGCCGTCTTCTTCGCCGAGGCCCTGGCCGCGGCACGTCCTTGGGTGCGGTGGCCGCCGCCGTCGGGGATGCGGCCGAGTTTCTTGACGTCGATGTGGATCAGTTCGCCGGGCCGGGAGCGTTCGTAGCGGCGGACTGGCTCGCCGGTGGCCCGGTCCAGCGTGGCCAGGGCGGGCACGCCGTGGCGCTTGAGGATGCGGTGGGCGGTGGACGCGGCGACCCGGGTGCGGGCGGCCGGCCGAAGTGGTCCGATGCGGTGCTCGCGTCGTATCCGCACCACCTCTGCTTCCACCGTGGCGGGCGTCTGCCGGGGTGAGCGGTGAGGTCGGCTGGAGCGTTCATGCATGCCCTCGGCTCCGTGGTGGCGGTAGCGGCCGGCCCATCGGGCGGCGGTGGTGTGGCTGACCTGGAAACGTTCCGCGGCCCGCCGCACAGGCCAGCCGTCATCGACAACGCACCGGGCCAGACGCAGCCTGCCGGTCGGGGTCAGCGGGGCATTACGGTGGGACAACGAGGGCCTCCTGGGTGCCGGTTGTAGATGTCGCAATCCACACCGAACCCAGAGGCCCTCACCTCTTTCAAGGACCGCTCAAGGCGTGTCGCCTGTCACCAACGTGCCGGGACAACACACCTAGGGCCTCGTCGACTTCCGCGTCCGAGACTTCCACCGCCGGCGGGTAGGTCTGTGACGGGTCGCGGATCTCTTCCGGCCAGCGCATCGCGTGCAAAGCGATCACGCCCTCCCGCACCCGCAGCAGCCCCGGCCGCTCCCGCTCGGACCAGGCGGACTTGTGCAGCTACGAGGGAGCCCGGCCGTGTTGCTCGTCTCCGGGGAGACGTACGTCCCCCTACCGCTTCTGCTCCACCCGCACCCAGTCCACCTCCGCCTGCACTCCCCCGGCCGCGATCTTGTCCACGCTGGACTGCGGCAGGCCCCAGTAGGGGCTGGTGACCTGGTTCCAGCCGGCCGGGTAGGCGCCGCCCAGGGCGAGGTTGAGGATGACGTACTGGTTGTGGTCGTAGACCCACTGGCCGCGGGTCGACTCCAGCTTGTTGCGGGTCGTCTCCTGGACCAGGGTGTCGTCGACGTAGAAACGCATCGCCGTCGGTGTCCACTCCACCGCGTAGGTGTGCCACTGGTCGATGGTGCCGCCGTTGGGGAAGGTCTGGCGGGTGCCGATGTTGCCGTCTGCCGAGTAGCCGGGGCCGTGCAGCGAGGTGCTCGTCCACGTCGGGTAGCCGATGTTCTCCATGATGTCGGTCTCGCCGGAGGCCGGCCAGGAGACCGACGGGTTGTCGACGTTGCTGCCCAGCAGCCAGAAGGCGGGCCAGTAGCCGTCGCCGACCGGGAGTTTCATACGGGCGCTGACCTTGCCGTAGGAGAAGTCGAAGTGGGTGTTGGTGTCGATGCGGCCGGACGTGAAGTCGTAGGTGCCCCCGCCCGCCTGGGTGCAGCCCTTGCAGTACTTCGCCCCGAGGACCAGCTCTCCGTTCTGCGTGCGGACGTTGTTCGTGGAGTCGACGTACGCCTGCGACTCGCCGTTGACAGGGCCCATCTCCGTGCCGGTGCGGACGACCCGCCACTTGGAGCGGTCGAGCGAGCCGCCGGTGAAGTCGTCGAAGAACGTGGTCTGGTACGTGCCCGACTGCTCGCCAGGGAGGGCCGGGTAGGCCGCCTGCGCGCTGCCGCCGGTGCCCCAGACCTGGAACTCGTAGAGGGAGTACCCGAACTGGGCGGTCGAGGGGGCCGGGTTGTAGAAGCTGCGGCGCTCCTTGCCGAGCATCCGGACATAGCGGCCGGTCGCCGGGGAGGGGAGGGTGACGGTGTCGTGCAGGCCCGCCGCGTCCCCGGGGGCGACGACGTTCGCGCGTCGGGCGGCGATGGCGGCGGCCGAAGGTTCGTACACCGTGCGCCAGTTGACGTTGTCGGCGGAGACCTGGAGGAGGTAGTCGACGGCGTACGCCGACTCCCAGTACAGGTCCACCGAGGAGATCGTGGAGGTGGCGCCCAGGTCGACCGAGATCCAGCGGTCGGCGTTCCAGTCGCTGGACCAGCGGGTGTAGTCGCCCTTCAGGTCGGCCGGCCAGCCGCCGTCGGTGGCGAACGCCGGTGAGTTGCCCGCGTGCTGGTAGTAGTTGGAGTACGCCGGGTGGTTCAGGGCGAGGTTGCTGACGGTCGAGGACGCCGGGGCCGGGGTGCCGCCGTAGACCTTGAAGTTCCACAGTGAGTAGCCGTAGGGCGTGGCGCGTTCGATGCCGCGCATCCGGATGTAGCGGCCGGTGACCTCCTGTGGGTAGGTGTGCGCGGTGACCGAGCCGCCGGTGCCCGCGGTCTCGGTGTAGAACGGCGTCCAGTCCGTGCCGGTCTTCGAGGCCTCCAGGACGTATTTCTTGCCGTAGGCGGCCTCCCAGTCGAGGACCACGCGGTCGATGCGGATCGTGCTGCCGAGGTCGATCCGGATCCAGGCGTCGTTCGCGAAGTTGCTGGACCAGCGGGTCGCGCCGTCGCCGTCGAAGGCCATGCCGGGAGTGGTGCCGCCGTTCTCGCTGCCGGAGGCGGTGACGGCGTTCGGGTCGGCCGCGTAGGCGGTGTTCGCACGGTCGGTGTCCCAGGTCACGGCGGCGGCAGCGGCGGACGCCGGTGCGGCCAGGACCGGGCCCGGGGCCAGCAGGGCCGCGGTCGCGGCGGCGGCGGCGGCCAGGAGGGTGCGGGGAATGCGGGATGGCATGCGGGTCTCCTGAGTGTCGATGGTGCACATATTGTTGTGTTCATGACAGATCAGAGCTCGGTGTCCATGGACCGTCGTGCATGCGTGTGAGAGTGCGGTGCGGTGGGCGCGGAACTCCCCTGGTCCGCGCCCACCGCGGTCCCGGTCAGGCCGCCTGGCGGCCCTGTCCCCGGTGGTCACGGATGATGTCCGCGTACCGGCGGCCGCTGCCCTTGATCGTGCGGACCTGGGTGCGGTAGTCGACGTGGACCAGACCGAAGCGCTTGGCGTAGCCGTACGCCCACTCGAAGTTGTCCAGCAGCGACCAGGCGAAGTACCCGGCCAGCGGGGCGCCCTTGCGGGCCGCCGAGGCACAGGCGGCGAGATGGCCGACCAGGTACTCCTGGCGCTCGGGGTCGTTGACGGTGCCGTCGGGGCGGACCACGTCCGGGTAGGCCGAGCCGTTCTCGGTGACGTAGAGCTTGCGGGCCCCGTACTCGTTCGTGAGGCGCAGCAGAAGCGTCTCGATGCCGCTGGCGTCGATCTCCCAGTCCATGCCGGTGCGCGGGACGTCGGGGCGGCGCACGGAACGGGCGTACGGGGCCGGGCCGTTCGGGTCGTCCTCCACGTACGCCGGGAAGTAGTAGTTCAGGCCCAGCCAGTCCAGCGGGGTGGCGATGGTCTCCAGGTCGCCGGGGCGCTCGGGGAGTTCGACGCCGTACGTCTCGACCATGTCGGCCGGGAAGCCACGGCCGTGCACCGGGTCCAGCCACCAGCGGTTGACGTGTCCGTCGTGGCGGCGGACGGCGGCCTCGTCCTCGGGGCGGTCCGAAACGCTGTACACGGTCGACAGGTTGTTGACGATACCGACCTCGGCGCCGGGCGCGGCGGCGCGGATCGCCTGGGCGGCCAGACCGTGGCCGAGGAGCAGGTGGTAGGAGGCGCGGACGGCGGCCGTGAGGTCGGTCAGACCCGGGGCCATCTTGCCCTCCAGGTGGCCGATCCAGGCCGAGCAGGAGGGCTCGTTGAGGGTGGTCCAGTGCCGGACGCGGTCACCGAGCCGCTCGGCGACGACGGAGGCGTAGTCGGCGAGGTGCTCGGCGGTCGCCCGCTCGGGCCAGCCGCCCCGGTCCTGGAGGGCCTGCGGCAGGTCCCAGTGGTAGAGGGTGACCGACGGGGTGATCCCTGCCGCGAGCAGGGCGTCGATCAACTCGTCGTAGAAGTCGAGGCCCTTGGCGTTGACCGGGCCGTCGCCGCCGGGCCGCACGCGTGGCCAGGCGATCGACAACCGGTAGGCGTTGGTGCCGAGTTGGCCCATCAGGCCGATGTCCTCGCGCCAGCGGTGGTAATGGTCGCAGGCGATGTCGCCGTTGTCGTCGCCCGCGATCTTCCCCGGGGTGTGCGAGAAGGTGTCCCAGATGGAGGGTGAGCGGCCGTCCTCGGCGACGGCTCCCTCGATCTGGTACGCCGCCGTTGCCGTTCCCCACAGGAAGTCGTGCGGGAGTGCGGCGAGGTCGATGGTCACGTAATTCCTTTCGCGACAAGCTTCTGAACTGGACGGGTTCACTTGACGGCGCCCGCCGTCAGCCCGGCGACGAGGTAACGCTGGAGCAGCAGGAAGCCGGCCACCACGGGGACGCTCACCACGAGCGAGGCGGCCATGATCTGGTTCCAGTACACGTCGTACTGCGTGGAGTAGCCCTGGAGGCCGACGGCCAGGGTGCGGGTGGTGTCGTTGGTCATGACCGACGCGAACAGCACCTCGCCCCAGGCGGTCATGAAGGCGTAGACGGCGACCGCGACGATCCCCGGGATCGCCGCCGGTACGACCACCCGGAACAGCGCGCCGAGCGGCCCGCAGCCGTCCACCAGCGCCGCCTCGTCCAGGTCCCTGGGCACCGAGTCGAGGTACCCGATCAGCATCCAGATCGAGAACGGCAGCGAGAACGTCAGATACGTCAGGATCAGTCCGCCGCGCGAGCCGAACAGGGCGATGCCGGTGGCGTTGCCGATGTTGACGTACAGGAGGAACAGCGGGAGCAGGAAGAGGATGCCGGGGAACATCTGGGTGGACAGCACGGTGACCGTGAAGACCCGCTTGCCGCGGAACTCGTAGCGGCTGACCGCGTAGGCGGCGAACACCGCGACGACGACCGAGCAGACGGTCGCCGAGACCGCCACGACCAGCGAGTTCACGAAGTATCGCGCGAGCGGGACCGTCGACCAGATGTCGATGTACGGGCGGATGGTCAGCCCGCTCGGCAGCCAGCGGAACTTGCCGGTGACGTCCGCGAGAGGCTTCAGCGAGCTCGAGATCATCACGTACACGGGGACCAGCACGAACCCGGTGAGCAGGGTGAGGAAGATCCCCCGGGCCCAGAGGAAGGAGCGCGGCGGGGCCATCGGCGAGTGGGGGCTAGACATCGGCGGTCCTCCGTCCGCGTGAGGTGAGCGCGAGATAGACGCCGGTCACGACCAGCAGGAAGAGCAGCAGGAGCACGGACATCGCGGAGCCGGTGCCGAAGTTCCAGGTGACGAAGGAGGCCTGGTAGATGTGGACCGAGATGAGGTCGGCGGCCTCCGGGGCGGACTTGCCGAACAGGACGTACGGCGTGTTGAAGTCGTTGAACGTCCACAGGAACAGGACGAGGATCAGCACCTGGTTGACCGGGCGCAGCGAGGGCAGGGTGATCCGGCGGACCTGCTGCCACATGCCGGCGCCGTCCAGGGCGGCCGCCTCGTACAGCTCTTTCGGGATGTTCTGAAGTCCGGCCATCACGATCAGGAAGGCGAACGGCCAGCCCTTCCACACCGACACGGTCAGCAGCGCCCAGAAGCTGTTGTCGCCGATCAGCCAGAAGGACGGCTTGTCGGTGAGGTGCAGCTGGTCGTGCAGGACGTGGTTCACCAGGCCGTTGTCGTGCTGGAACATGAACACCCAGGTGATGACGGCCGCGTAGACCGGCAGCGCGTACGGCACCAGGAACAGGGCGCGCAGCAGGCCCCGCCCGCGGAAGGTGTCCTGCATGAACACCGCGGCCGCCGTGCCGATCAGCCAGCACAGGCCGACTGAGAGCAGGGTGAATTCGACGGTGACGAAGAAGGAGTGCAACAGGGCCTTGCCGACCGGGGCGTTGAACTCGACCGACGTCCGGTAGTTGTCGAACCCGGACCAGGGGGCGGTGCCCCAGTCGCGGATGTAGAACTGGGTGAGCTCCTTGAAGCTCATCACGACGCCGATGACCATCGGCACCAGATGGACGAGGAGTTCGAGCAGCAGGGCGGGCAGAAGCAGCAGGTAGGGCAGTCCGATCCGGCGGATCCGCCCGGGACGGCGGCCCGAGCCGCCCGCCGTCCCGGCGGACTTCGCACGCACCGGCTCGTGCACGGCGGTGGTGGTGGTCGTCATCGCGTTCAGGCCGCCGGCATCTGCTGCTGGGCCTTCTCCAGCTGGGCCTTCACGGAGTCGGTGGTGACGGCGCGTCCTGCGGCCGCGTCGGCGAAGAGGTTCTTCACGGCCGTACCGACCGTCGTCTCGAACTGCGACTCGGAGGCCACCTGGGGCAGGGCCGCGGCGCTGGTGGCGAGGGTGTTCTTCAGGACGGCGTTGGCCGGGGTACCGAAGGCCGCGTCCTCCTGCACGGTCTTGACCGGGGGGATGGAGGTGTAGGCGGTGTTGAGAATCTTCTGTTCCGTGTCGCTGGTCATGAACTTCACGAACTTCGTGGCGCCGTCGACGTTGTGGGTGTTCTTGAAGACGGCCATGTTGATGCCCATGACCGCCGAGTTGACCTGGGCGCCGGTGCCGGGGGCGCCGGACTGCACGGGCACGGGGGCGATGCCGTAGTCGCTGTCGCTCATGCCCTGCGACTTGAGGTTGGAGGACGCCGACTGCCACAGCAGCATCGCCTGCTTGCCCTTGGCGAAGTCGCTCACCGACTGGTTCTGCGCGTACTCGGCGTCGCCGGTCGGGATGACCTTGTCCTTGGCCATGAGGTCGATGTACTGCTTCACCGCGGCGACGACCTTGTCGTTGGTGAAGTCCGGCTTGCCGTCGGAGGTGAAGAAGTCGGCGCCGTGCTGCTTGGCGAAGACGAAGGTGTGGTGGATGTTCTCCGACAGGTTCCCGCCCTCGGCGCCGAGCACCGACTTGCCCTTGGCGGATATCTTCTTGCCGTCGGCGACCAGCTCGTCCCAGGTGACCGGGGGCTTGGCGATACCGGCGTCGGCGAAGATCTTCTTGTTGTAGTAGAGCGCGTACGCCATCGAGTACAGCGGTACGGCCGCCGGGTCCTTGCCCTCGGCACCCGTGGAGCCCATCGCGGAGTCGACGAAACGGTTCTTGCCGCCGATCTTCTCGAAGTTCTTGGCGTCCCAGGGCAGCAGCGCGCCCGTGGCCTGCAGGGATGCGCTCCAGGTGTTGCCGATGTTCAGCACGTCGGGGCCCTGGCCGGAGGTGGTCGCGGTCAGGATCCGGTTGAGCAGATCCGACCAGGGCACGACCTCCAGCTTGACCTTGATGCCGGTCTGCTTCTCGAACTTGTCGAGCTCCGGCTGGAGCACCTTCTTGTCGACCTCGATGCTGGCGCCCTGGTTGGAGGCCCAGTAAGTGAGCGTCTTCGGGGAGTCGTTGGACCCGCCGCCGGTGGACGAACCGCCACCGCAGGCCGTGGCCGCGAGGGCAAGAGACATGGTGACGGCGCCTACGGCCGCGGCTCGGATGCTGCGCATGGCTCCAGCTGTGCCTTTCCGGGAGTCGAGAACCCCGAGAGGGCTTCGCGAAGGCCGGCGCCCGCACTTGCGAAGGCCGAGACCACCGTTCGACTCCCGAAGCCCCTCATGGCTTAATTTAGGACGTGAGTTAATCCCCCGAACAGTGACTCGTCAAGGGATCCGGCACGGGTATCCGCGCAGGCGAGCCGGGGAACACCCGGTTCCGGACCGGTGGCGTGTTCACGCCAGGTGGTGTGACCTGGGCCGGAGGCGCGTGACCTGGACAGAGAGGGCTCACGGGGCGTTCCACAACGGTTGTGTTTCGACGGGGGGTCACCGTACTGCGGGGCCGGTCGCTCCGCAGCGCGGGGGCGGGTCCCACCGCAGCGCGGAGGCCGGTCCCACCGCAGCGCGGAGGCCGGTGCAGGTACCTCCGCCGCAGGACGCACCGCAGGACGCACAGGGGGCGTTCGATCTCCACGGCGAAGACGGTGATGCCGCGGTCGCGACCCGGGGGCGAAATCGGTGACGATGGTCTTCCCTGCGTCGATGTGGGCGGGGATGCCCAGGTTGCGAACGGCCGCTGCAAGCGGGCTGACGGGATCGGGTGGAGTTCGGCGCGCATGGCCCGATGCCTATCGAATGCGGTTCCCTGACGGATCCTGGAATGGGCGGCGCAATTTCCGTGCGACGAAGTTCTCCGGGCCATGACTGATGGGCCATCAATGCCTGGGCGTCCGGCAGTAGTTGAAAGCCGGTCGGGTGTCACGGAGTCCGGTACGGGCCGCAGAGCGGGAACCGGCGGGACGGGGACGGCAGTCGTGCGGTCGCACATCACCCTCTCCCCTCATTCGTCCGAACTCGTCACGATAATGGGACGCGACCGCCTTCCGTAGGACCAGGGGAGTTGGCCCTCCCGGAGATACCGATTCGTTCCCTTTGCTCCGCTCCTCGGAGAATGGGACGGCTCGTTGTCCCGGCATTTTCCGGACATTCATCTGGACGGCTTCGATAACTCCGCGACCCCGGAAGGTGTTTTCCGGATCGGCGGACGGAGATCGAGCCCCTCATCGGAAGAGACCGCCAAAACTCCAGCGATTGGCCGAAAGGCACGCTTTACGACCCCCAGCGGGACGTTGGGACACCCCCCCTCTTCACCTGCCCGGCCGCCCCGGGAAAGGACGTCCGGAACGCCCCGGATGCACATCGTCGCGGGTGGCGCACGGAACGCGCCGGCATGTCCCGGGCCGGCCGGAGTTGATGTGGAACATATGTGGATTTTCGGTGAAGCGCTGCTAGTGGCTGAGAAATTGGGATCGCGCCCCGGGTTCCGGCAGTGCACGCAAAGGCCGGAAAGCGGTGTGTCCCGGTGGCCGGTGGACGCTCCACCACTCTGCGAGCAGGCCTAATCTGATCGGCGAGCAGACTGGATGGGCACAGCAAGTGGACGGATTGGACTGGATTGGACACGCAAAAGACGCGGAGAGCGCCGTTCGCCGCGCTGCGCCGGGGTACCGCCATGCCGGTCGCCGCGCAGGTGCTCATCGCGGGAACGCTCTTTTCCCGTCTCGGTGACACACTCGCCTCGCTGGGGCTGGTGCTGCACGCGGCGGACCGGGACATCCGCTTCGGGGTGACCGAGGTGATGCTCGCCGAGCTCATCCCCACGGTGCTCGCGGCACCGCTGATCGGCTCGGTGGTGGACCGGTTCAGTGCGCGCGCGGTGTGCCTGTGGGCACTGCTGGTCCAGTCGCTGGCCCTCGGCGCGGCCACCGCCGTCGGCGGGTTCCATGTGAAGGTCGCGCTGATCGCGCTGTCGGCCCTGGCCGGAGTGGCCTCGGTGGCCGCCGGGTTCAAGATGCTGCCCGCCGTCGCCGGGGACCAGCACACCGGCAGGGCGAACAGCCTGCTGACGGCCGGACTCTCCGTGGCGGGGCTGCTCGGGCCTCCGCTGGCCGGCTTCCTCACCTCCCAGTGGGGCACCGGCGTGCTCCTCGCGGTGGACGCCGTGTCCTTCCTCGTCCTCGCGGGCTGCACCATGCTGGCGGTGCCCAGCACCGTGGACGTGGCGATCGGCCGCCGCCCCGCCACGAAGCTCGCGGACGGCTACCGGGCGCTGCGCGACGCCCCGGTGGTGGGCACACTGATGCCGGCGCTGGCGGCGGCGATGCTGGCCACCAGCATCGAGAATGTCGCGGGCGTCTTCTACCTGCGGGACGTCGTCGACGGCAACGACACCGTCTTCGGCCTCTTCCTGGCGACCTGGGCACTGGGGTCCGTCCCCGGCGCCCTGCTCGCGGGCCGGGTGCGCTGGGCGGACCGGCACACCCTGCTGATCGTCGGCGGCATCACGGGCATCGGCCTGGGTCTGCTCCTCACCGGTCTGATCCCGGTCGCCGCGGTCATCTTCCCGCTGTTCCTGATCGCAGGCTTCGGCAACGGAGCGTGCAACGTCGGTCTGCGCAACGCGGTGCACTCGCGCGTGCCGGCCGAGGTGCACGGCAGCGCATGGGCCTGCTTCCAGGCGCTGTCCCGCAGCTGCATCGGCCTGGGCTATCTGCTGGGCACCCCGAACAGCCTGGTCTCCAGCCAGGGCCAGGTGATCATCTCGGGTGTCATCCCGCTGGCCGCCATGGTGTGGGCGGCCCTGGCCACCTTCCGGCGCGGCGAGCACACCGTGACGGAGACCTCGGCCTGAGCAACCGACCGCTGGTCGGAGAGTAACCGGGGCCGAACGACGGCGTGCGGGCCAGTCTTTCGATCCTGGACAGACGCCCGGCCTTCGCTTGTCACCTCGTGTCCGCCCGGCTTAGGGGCCTTCTGGGTAGCGTCGTCGCAGTTTGAACCATCGACCCGGGAAAGGCCCTATGTCCATTCAGGATGACACTCCGTCACAAGAGACGACCGGGCAGAGTCGGCGTGGTTTTCTCCGCAACGCGGCGCTGGCCGGTGCGGCAACTGTGGGCGCCTCCTCGCTCGCCGGAACACCCGCGTTCGCCGCCGTCACCGCCCAGAGCGGCGGGACCGGCACCTGGAGACCGGATCCGACCGCCAGCCGGTTCACCCTCGCGGTCATGCCGGACACCCAGTTCCTGTACTGGGGCAGTCAGGACAGCGTCAACCGGACGCCGCAGGAGGAGTCGTTCCGCTACATCATCAAGAACAGCGGGGGCGCCACCGACGACAACATCGTGTTCATGGCGCACCTCGGTGACCTGACACAGGACGCGGACCCGTCGTCCTTCCAGCAGGTCGACAAGGCGTTCGCCATGCTGGACGCGCACGGTGCCGCGTACAGCGTGCTGGCCGGCAACCACGACGTGAGCGGTGACGACAGCCGCGGTGACACGGCGTATCTGCGGACCATGGGACCGCAGCGGTTCAAGCACGCGAAGACGTTCGCCGGGGCGGACCCGACCGGCTACAACACCGCGCACATCTTCCAGGCCGCCGGCCGCTCCTGGCTGCTGCTGGCCCTGGACTGGCGGACCAGCGAGCAGGGCTTCGCCTGGGCCGACGGCGTCATCAAGGCCCACCCGAAGCTGCCGGTGATCCTCACCACGCACGACCTCGTCTACTCGAACTACGATGACAACGTTTTCCCGTACGAGTCCGGCGACCCGGAGAACAACGCCGTGCTCTCCGGCTACGGCCAGACGGTCTGGGACAAACTGATCAACGACAACGACCAGATCTTCCTGACCCTCAACGGCCACTACTGGCCGCCCGCGCGTACGACCGCGAAGAACGCCGCCGGCAACGACGTGCACCTGCATATCACCAACTACCAGAACCGCTACTTCGGCGGTGGCGGCATGATCCGCCTGTACCACTTCGACCTTGCCCGAAACACGATCGACGTCGAGACGGTCAACCCCTGGATCCTGGCCCAGGAGCCGGAGTCCCGTACCGAACTGGCGGCCCAGCACGCCCGGATCACCGGCCCGGTCGACAACTTCTCGGTGCCGGTCGACTTCGCGGAGCGGTTCTCCGGCTTTGCCCCGGTTCCGGTCCGGCCGGCCCGTCCGGGCGCCCGGGAGCTGGTGAAGGGCACCCTGGCGTACTGGCGCTTCGACGGGCAGGGCACGCCCGGCACCGCGCTCACCGCGGGCCAGACCGTGCCCGACCTGTCCGGCAGGGGCAACGACCTGACGGTGGTGACCGTGCCGGGCACCGCCGCCGACGCGCTGACCTGGTCGGCCGACCACCACCCCGACCAGCCCGCGCACGCCAGCCTGCAGTTCACGGGCGGCCGGAACCCGCTCCACGGCTCGTATCTGACCACCGGGGCGAAGGCTCCGCTGAACGCCGAGACGTTCGAGTCCGGGTACACCATCGAGACGTTCGTGAGGATGCCGCTGGACTGGGACGCCGGCAGCAACGGCTGGGCGTCGATACTCAGCCGCCGGGGTTCGGCCGGTGACGCCGGCAAGCACGGCAAGAACACCGACCCGGGCGAGCCCGTGCTCCAGCTCGCCATCTCGAACAACGGCCGTGAGCCGCAGTTCAACCACTACCCGCTCAACGACACCTACCCGACCACCAACTGGGGCCACGGCCTGGTGGAGCTCAAGTGGTGGCACCTGGCGGTGGTCAACGACGGCCGCCACACGAAGCTGTACGTCGAGGGCGCTCCGGTCGTCGACAACCCGAACCGCCTGTCGGTCGGCCTCACTTCGCTCGGGCTGCCCTGGCTGGTGGGCGGCCATGAGTACGCGGGCGCCGTCGACATCGTGTTCCACGGCGGCATCGGCGACATCCGGATCGTGAACCGTCCGCTGTCCGGCGACGAGTTCCTCACCGCGAAGTAGCCCGGTGTCTCCCGTCTCCGGCCCACCCGCGGAGACGGGAGACGCGCGTCACTCCCAACGGCCTGACAACGTCGCCACGCACGAGTGTCTAGTGCATCGCCTGTGCTTGCGGCAGGTCAACGAGGCCAACAGGACGTTCTGACTGCGAAGTTCTCGGATCCGCGCGTGCCGGACGCCGGCGATCTCACCCCGGGCCGCCCGTCCACGCGGGCCGTTGCCGTCGAAGACGCGAACCCGCGCCCTGCACGGGAGGGGCCGGGAGCCGCGCCGAGCCGTGGGATTCCTTGCGGGAGTTACGGTGCTTCAGCAAAGGCTCCTTTCGGGCCGCCACCCGGAGCACGCACCGGCCGGTCGGCGAGGGGGCCCGCCCCGTCCCGAGGCGGGCCGGCCCCCGGTAGGGGCCCGTCGTGTTACCCCTCGTCGCGTAGCCGGGTCGCCAGGGAGGTCAGCGGCTTGGTCTCCTCGGTGTGAGCCAGGGCGGTGAGGCAGGAGACCGCACTGTCGAGGCGGGTGAGGGCGGGGGCGGGGCGTTCCAGGTAGAGGCCCTCCACGGCAGCCGCGAGACGGACGCACTCTGCCCACTCGCCGGCGTGGTCCTCGTCGGGTCCCGGTTCGCCGAGCAGGGTGAGGGCCTTGTCCAGAGCGACCAGGGCGGTCTCGTACTCACCGGCGTAGGCGTTGACCCGTCCGTGTTCGTAGGCGAGGGCGCTGTCCAGGGAGCGGCCGCGGGCCTCGTACCCCGCGGCGCGGGCCTCGTCGGCGATCCTGCCCGCGTCGGCGAGGAGGGCGAGGGCGTCGGCCAGGCCCTCGGGCCCCTGCCGCTGGGCCTGGAGGCGGGCGAGTTCGCGCAGGCAGCTGCTGAGCTGCTCGTAGCGCGGGGCCCGGACGTGGGCGGCGAGGGCCTGGTCCGCTGCCTCGCGAGCTCGGCCGAACTCGCCGGACTCGGCGAGGAGCACGGCGGTCTCCGCGGCGATCATGGCGTGGCTGCCGGGGTCGTCGTCCCAGCCGGCCGACTCGGCCGCGAGGGCGGCGAGCTCCGCCGTGGCGGACTTGAGGTCCTCGCCCGCGTGCAGCGCGCGGGCGCGGCACAGGCGCAGCTGGGCGACGAGCCGGTCGTCGACCTCTCCGGCGGCGACGTCCGGTTCCGCCAGGAGGGAGTCGAGCAGAGCGATGCAGTCCTCGACACGGCCCAGGTCGAGGCTGAGCTGGGCCGCGTTGCTGTAGGTGCAGAACGCGTCCGTCCGGCTGCCGTGGCGCAGTTCCAGCTCCGCGGAGCGCGTGAGGTGCCGCAGTGCCTCGTCGGGGCGGCCCAGGTGCATGCAGGCCTCGGCCAGATCACTGTGGAGGCGTGCGGTGTCGACGGAGTCGGACGGCCACTCGGCGGCCAGCCGCAGAGCCTCGGTCAGATCCACGTGGGCGGCCTGCGCGTCGCTGAGGCCGAGCTGGAGCCGGCCGCGCAGACCGAGTGTGCGAGGCAGGTGCCAGGCGGGGCCGTGCGCCTTCAGCCGGCCGAGCAGGGCGTCGATCTCGGTGAGCGCGGCGGGCAGGTCGCCGGAGAGGGCGTAGGTACTGGCCCGCAGCAGGTGGGCGCCGGAGATCTGTCCGGCGATGTCGTGCCGGGTGGCGAAGGCGAGCAGCAGGTCCACCTCGGCGAGGACCGGCGCGATGTGCTCCTCGTTCCTCGACGTCTGCAGACGCAGGCCGAGCGCGGTCGCCCGCAGCCGCAGCAGACGGGCCTCCTGGTACGGGGCGAGGCCGGGCGTCTCCTCGTGCAGCCGGACCAGGGCCGCGTGGGCGGCGGTCAGCGCGGCGGCCTTCGCCTCGGCTCCGTCGGCACGCTCCGCGGGGATCTCCGCCGCGGGGAGCAGGGCGCAGGCGCGGGCGAGCACCGCGTGACCCGGCGCTCCGGCCTCGTCGTACAGGCCCGCGGCCTCCTCGTACAGGGCGGCCGCCTTGTCGAACTCATCCTTCTCGCCCACCCGGCTCGCCTCGTCGACGAGCAGGTCCGCGCGCAGCTGTGCGAGCGGTCCCACGGCCGGGTCGTCGGGGTGGGCGTAGTCCGGGGCGGTGACGAGGGTGCGCAGCCGTACCCAGCAGGCCGCCGCGTCAGGATGCGCCTGTTCGTCCAACGCCCGTGCCCGGGCGATGAGGTCGGGCAGCGACTCGGGGACGGCGGCGGTGGTCGTGCGGGCGGCGGGCGCGGCAGCCGGGGCCACGTCGTCGAGGCCGCGGGCGCGCAGGGTCAGTTGCAGTGTCTCCAGGAGGGGGGCACGGTCGAGGCGGGCTCGGCGCCGGTCGGTGTGGGCCGTGGTTCCGTTGCGGGCGTCGAAACGGGCGGCGAGGTCGGCGGCGCGGCCGCGCACCTCGGCGTGCAGGCCGGCCACCGTCCAGGTGCGGCCGGCGTATCCGGCGGCGGGCAGTTGGCCGTGGCCGAGGAGTTCGACGCGCTGGAGGAGGACCTCGACGCCGGTGAGGAAGCCGAGCAGGTCCAGCGGCGAGTCGACGTCGTCGAACAGGCTGCGGTTCTCGGCGAGGAGTTCCAGGCCGCGTGCCTCGTTGCCGGTCAGTGCGCAGAACTCCAGGTGCCGGCCGACCTCACCGGACATCGAGGGGTTGCGGCGGCAGGCGCGGTAGCCGGTGAGGTGCAGCTCGCGGGCCCGGTCGGTGCGGCCGGTGCGCAGCAGGGGAAGCAGTGCGTAGGAGACGGAGCGGGCGGGCTCCTCCTGGCAGGATTCCTTCCCGGTCAGGACGGGCTCCCAGTTGCGCAGCGCCCGCTCGTCGTCGCCCGCCGCGAGGTGGTACAGGGCGCGCTCGCAGATCTCGCAGGCCTCGCAGTCGCTGAGCTGGGTGCGGGTCCGTCCCGCCCACAGTTCGAAGGGCAGGCCGGTGTCCTCGCCGACGTGTGCGGCGAGCCGGTAGGCCTGTCCGTAATAGGGCTGGAGACCGAGACCGGCCTTCTCGTACCGGTCGCGCATCTCCGTCAGCCACTGGCGCAGGCTGGCCAGGGGTATCTCGGGCAGGGCGACCAGGGCGTTGGCCACCCACTTGAACCGCCAGAACAGCAGGTGGCGCAGCCGCTCGTCGAACATGTCGGGCTGCTCGTCGAAGAGGGTGAGCAGGCGGGCGAAGACGACGGGCGACTTGCGGGGTTCGGAGCCGTAGGTGTACGCCTCCTGAAGTTCCAGGAGGGCGTGGATGAGCGCGACCGGCTCCGCGAACTGCTCGGCGGCTTCGGCCAGTTCCTCGGCCGTGACGGTGCGGGTACGGCCGTAGGGGCGCCGGTCGTTCTCCTGGAGCGCCTGGTACAGCTGGTCCGTGTTCTGGGGATGGGGTGCGGTGGGCATCGTCAGCTGTCCTTGCGGAGGGCGTGGGCGAGGAGATCGAGGAAGGAGCGGTTGATGAGGCTCGACTCGGCGGGCCTGAGGGGGCGCCGGGACAGCATCGCGGCCTGCCCGTAGAGGGCTTCGGCGCTGGTACGGGCCAGTTCGGGTTCGCCGATGGTCACCGCGGTACGGACCAGTGGATTGAGCTGGTTGAGGATCAGCTGGGCCCGCGGAGCGTCCTGACGCAGGTGGCCGAGGATGTCGCCCCACACGCCGCCCTGCTGTTCGCGGGCGAGCTGGGAGCGGGTTCGCTCGTGGCGGGCCTCGCGGCTGTCGAGGAGGAGGGCGGGGGCCGAGGCGGGCTGGAACGTGCGCAGCGCGACGTCGCAGTCGAAGACGGCGAGGGCGTCGCGGGCCAGGGCGAGGTAGGCCGCGGCGGCGAGTTCCGTCTCCCGGTCGACGGGGTCGAGGTGGGCGGTGAGCGTGGCCGGGTCGAGGTCGGCGACGCTGACTTCGGGCCTGATCTCCGGCAGCCGGTGGACCAGTTCACGGTCGTAGGTGTAGCCGCCGTTGACGACGCCGAGCCCGGCGGCCGAAGCGATCGCCGCGACCTGCCGGAACTCCTCCACGCTGGAGGTGACGAGCACGGTGCGGTGGGTGCGCGCGAACTCGTCCAGCGTGGCGTGTCCGGCGGTGGTCTCGAACGGCAGCCATGGCAGCAGCATCCGCAGGATCTCGTCGTCGTGCACGGCGAGGGACTTCACGGCCAGGTGGTGGGCCTGGAGGAAGCGGCCGAGGAGCTCCGGGTCGCTGGCGGCGGTACGGGCGATCCACGCGCGCAGCCGTTCGGCGAGGGCGTCACGGACGGCGGCGAGGGTGTCGTCCTCGTACAGGGACTCGCGGGACGCGGTCGGGCGCAGGCTCTCGGCGTCGAGGACGCAGCGGACGAAGAACGCCCACTCGGGCAGGATCTCCTCGGCCTGCTCGGACAGCAGCATGCCCTTGACGTGCACGCGGTGGCCGTGGCGGCGCCCGGCCGGCACCGTCTCGGGGAGCACGCACGCGATGCCCTTCAGGCCCACGGCCGGCAGGTCCAGGTCGATGGTGTCCAGCGGTGTGAATCCGAAGATCTCCTCGCCGAACGCGGCCAGCGCGCGGGAGCGTGCTCCCGGCGTGGGGTACGTGCGCGCCCAGGGTGCGGGCTCGGGATTGACCGACGCACCCGGGCCGTCGGTGCCGTCGTCGAAGGTCACCGGGTGGCGCAGCAGGGAGCCGAAGTGCCGGGCCAGCGCGTGCACCTGGGCCGGCCGGGTCCACTCGCCCGTGTCGGCGCGGGGCGTCAGCGTGACGGTGGTGCCGGGCCGGGGCCGGGCGGAGGCGGGCAGGGTGCGGACGGAGTAGCTGCCGTCGCCGCGTCCCCGCCACTCCACGGCGGGGGCGCCGGGGGTGCGGGCGGAACGGCTCAGGACGTGGATCTCGTCCGCGACCAGGAAGCAGGAGAGCAGGCCGATACCGAACTGGCCGATGAAATCGGCACGTTGCTCGGCGATCCGCTCCGCACGCTTGCTGCTGCGGCCGATGGTGGCGAGGAAGGTGTGTACGTCGGCCTCGGTGAGGCCGACGCCGTCGTCCTCCACCCGTACCACCGAGCCGTCGGCGTACAGGCGGATACCGAACGCGTCGGCGGGGGCGCCCGGTTCGAGGTCGTGCCGCGCGGTCAGCGCGTCCACCGCGTTCTGCAGGAGTTCGCGCAGGTAGACGCGGGGGCTGGAGTAGAGGTGGTGGGAGAGGAGATCGACCAGGCCGCGCAGATCCACCTGGAAGGTGCGGTCGGCGCCGGCCGGGGTCGAAGGGGTGTCGGGCAGAGTCATCGGGCAGTCCGGGGTGAGGTGGGCGTCGAGAGCCGGGCGGGGTGGCGGGGTCAGGTGTTGCGCCGGGCGCGGGCGTACATCTGTTCGGGCTGCGCCATGTACTCCCAGGGCCACGGGGTGTAGGCGCCTTGCAGCTCACGGAAGACACGCGGCGTCGCGGTGCTCACGGAGGCCAGGGACAAGGCCATGGCGAACATGTTGAAGTCCCGCTGCCAGCCCGGGCGACGCACGTAGGCGGGGTCGAGGATGCTGCGCTCGGCCGCTTCCACCAACTCGTCCTGGATCTCTGGGCTTCTGAGGCAGTTCTTGTGGTCGGACTCGACCCAGTCCTCGATGTGTGCCATGGCGATCACACAGCCGAGGCGATGGCCGTCGGGCGCGCCGGCGAACGCCTTCCGGGCGAACGCCAGGGCATCACCGGGCTCGCCGCCCCAACGAGGCTGCAACTGCGAAACCCACCCGATGTGGGTCTCCAGGTCCAGCGTGTCGCGGCGCAGGGCGGCGTCGAGCCGGGTCTCGTTGACGGCGCGGCCCAGCGACATGCCGCGGCCGGAGGTGAGGAGGAGGCGCCACGGCGTGATCCATTGCGGCCGCAGTTCGGCGGCCTCGAACAGTTGCTCCTCGGCGATGTGCAGCCTCTCGTGGAACACCCGCCACTGCTCCTGCGTGACGTGCGCGGCACGCGCGCTGGTGCGTGCCTCCCACCCCCAGCTGATGTGGCGCGCCCCGGATATCAGCAGAGCCGTCGCCCGGTGTTCCTTGTCCGCCTCGACGGCCCGGCCGATCCAGTCCTGCACGCCGTCCAGCTCGGCCAGCTCACCGAGGACCTGGTGGTCCCGGCCGAGTTCGAAGGGGGCCAGGGCCGCCTTGACCGCCGCCCAGTCACCCGCGGCGGCCGCCTCCACCAGCGCGAGCACCCGCGCGTCTCCGAGCGCGCGCAACGTGTACATGCCGTTCTTCGGCCTGCGCGGGGCGGGAAGGACATGCGGATCCGCCGGCGCTCTCTCCCCGCCTCTGCCGAACAGCTTCTCGAACATGCCGCGCCCTCCCCAGGATCCGCGTGATCATCGGGTGCAGCATAAGCGGCACCACCGACAGCACTTCCACGGGGTTTTCCACCGGTGGTTCACGATGACCGGAAGGGTCAGCGGCGGTGGACGCTGACGGCGTACCCGCCGCCGTCGTAGTAGGGGTCGGCGTCCCAGGTGGCGAAGCGGTCGACGAGGGTGAGGCCGGCCGCGGCGCAGTGGTCGTCGTACTCGGGCAGGGTGACGCAGGGCGGCACGGGCAGATGGGCCTCGTCCAGGCCGAACCCGGAGACCAGCAGGCCGCCGGGGCGCAGGGCAGCGGCCAGCCGCTCGACCACAGTGGCCTCGGTGCCGGCCGCCAGCATAGGCAGGATGTTGCCGGCGGCAACCACGAGATCGAAGTCGGCCGCGATGCCGAGCCGACGGGGCTCGAACTCGGCAAGGTCGGTCTGGAACCAGGGCAGTCCCGGGGCCTGCTCCCGCGCCACAGCCAGCATCGACGCGTCGAGGTCCACCCCGACGCAGTCGTACCCGAGTTCCGTGAGCCGGATCATGACCCGTCCGGTACCGCACCCGGCGTCCAGCACCCGCGCTCCGGCGGGCACCAGTGCCGCGCAGAACCGTGCCTCTCCGTGTACGTCCTTGCCGCTGCGGGCCACAGCGGCGAACCGTGCGGCGTAGTCCTCTCCGGACGTCCCCCCGGTCAACTCCTGCCAACGGCTCATGCGGCCCACTATAGGTCGACCCTGTGCCGCTCGAAGATGCGGCTGAATCGCCCGCGAAAAGCTCTTGGTCTCAGGCCGCGCACGTTCGCGTCAAGCGCCGAAGACCCTCGAACTCCGAGACCTGTAGGTGCCGCCGAGCGCGCCGGCGCTCGGCGGCACCGTCAGGTCGGATCAGGTGTTCCAGACCTGCAACTCCGAGAGCTGACCGGCCGGCCAGCCGTTGTTCGCCGTGATGTTCACCCGGACGTAGCGCTGGGTGGTCGCGGTGAACGTGATGGTGACCGTGTTGTTGGTGGCGGGGTCGAAGGCGTACGTGGCCGACGACTTGATGGTGGTGAAGCCGGCGCCGTCGGTGCTGCCCGACAGGGACAGCGTCTGGTTACGGGCGCCCCAGGCCGCGGGGAGCTGGAGGACGACGCGCCCGGCGCTCTGCGCGGAACCGAGGTCCACCTGGACCCACTGGGGAAAGGCGTTGTTGGCGCTCTCCCAGTAGGACCCCTGGTTGCCGTCCGTCACGTTCGACGACGCGTACACGTCGGCGTGGCCGGACTCGGTGGTGGCCGCGCCGGCTGCCAGGTTCCTGCTCACCGTGCCGGCGCCGGTGCCGGTCAGCGCGACCGTGGTCGTGCCGTTCGACGCGTTGCTGGCGATGCTGAGATCGCCGGTGCGGGTGCCGGACGTGGTGGGCTTGAACGTGACGTTCACCGTGCAGGAGGCGTTCGCCGCGATCGACGTCCCGCAGTTGTTGGTCTGCGAGAAATCGCCCGCGACAGTGATGCCGGAGACGGTCGCGGCCGCGGTACCGGTGTTGGTCACCGTGACCGTCTTCGCACTGCTGGCGGTGTTGAGCGCCTGGGTGGGATACGTCAACGACGTCGGGCTGGCCGACAAGGTCGCCGTCGAGGGGCCGCCGGCGCTGGGGAACACCTCGAAGTCCGACAGCTGGGCGGCGTTCCACCCTGTGTTGGCGGTGATGTTCACCCGCACGTATCTCGCCGTGGCGGCGTTGAACGTGATGGTCACCGTGTTGTTGGTGTTCGGGTCGAAGGTGTACCCGGCCGATGCCTTGATCGTGGAGAAGCTGGAGCCGTCCGTGGATCCCTGCACCGACAGCGTCTGTGTGCGGGCCGCCCACGCCGTCGCCGGCGGGAGCTTGAGCACGACCTTGCCGACGCTGTAGTTCTGGCCGAGGTCGACCTGGGCCCATTGCGGGAACGAACCGTTCGCGCTCTCCCAGTACGTCGAGGCGTCCGGGTCGGTGAGGTTCGAGGCGACGTACGGACTGGAGCTTGAACTCGCCGACGCCGGCCGCCCCGCGGCGACGTTGGTGGTGCTGTCGATGCCGCTGCCGGTCAGGGAGACGACGGTCGGGCTGTTGTTGGCGTTGCTGGTGACGGTCAGGTTGCCCGTGCGCGGTCCGCCCGTGGTGGGCTTGAACCCGACGCTCACCGTGCAGGAAGCGCCGACCGCGAGCGTGGCGCAGTTGTTGGTCTGGCTGAAGTCACCGGTGACCGCGACGCCCGAGACGGTCGCCGACGCGGTGCCCGAGTTCGTCACCTTGACCGTCTGCGCGGTGGCCGACGAGCCGACCACCGTGCCGGTGAAGGACAGGGTCGCCGGGTCGGTGTTCAGAACCGGGCCCGGCGCGGTGCCGGTACCGGAGAGGCTGACCGTGTTGGTGATCCCGCCCGCGTTGACGGTCAGAGCACCGCTACGGCTGCCGGTCGCCGTCGGCGCGAACTTCACGCTGACGGTGCACGAGCCGTTCGCCGCGATCGACGAACCGCACGTGTTGCTCTGGGAGTAGTCGCCGCTGGTGGAGATCGACGAGACGGACGCGGCTGTGCCGGTCGGGTTGGAGACCGTCACGGTCTGTGCGGCGCTCGTCGAACCGGTCGGGACCGAACCGAAGTTCAGCGCGCCGGGGGTGGCCGTCACGCCTTCGGCCGGGTAGGGCGGGTAGACCGGAGCCGGCCAACCGCCGCAGTACGGCGTTCCGCTGATGCCGGAGTTGCCGCCGCCGTCGGTGACGACGAAGTTGCCGCCCGAGCAGTTGTACACCGGGGACGAGTAACCGACTCCGGTCGCCGTGACGTTGGTGAACTTGGCGGCGCCGCCGGTCTGCTCCTGCAGGGCGAAGGTTCCGGTGCCGGCGATGGTCACGTTGTTGAGGTTGACCCCGCTGATGGTGCCTTCGACCCACTGGATGGCCTCGTACGGGCTCTGCTGGATCAGCGCGTTGGTCACGTTGATCGGGCCGGTGATCGCGCCCTGGCTGCCGTCGAACCACAGTGCGCCCACGCCGAACTGCCAGTTCGGGTCGAGGCTGCCGGCCCGGATCATGGTGTTGTCGGAGATCGTGGTGGTGCCGACCGGCGTCGACGTGAAGCGCTGTCCCACGTGGATGCCGCCGCCCTGGGCGAGGCCGGTGTCCACCACGCGGTTGCCGCTGACCGTGTTGTCGTGGCCACCGTAGATCGCGATGGCGTTGGCGAGGATCTGCAGTGACACGGTGTTGTTGGAGATCGTGTCGTTGGCGTCGGCACCGATGCCGGAGTCCGCCCAGGTGGCGATGCCGTCGTCGCCGGTGTTGCGGATGTCGCTGTTGGTCACCTTCGAGTTGGTGACGGCGCCGTGGAAGTTGATGCCGTCCGCGGTGGTGTCCCGGATGCGCATGCCGGTGAACGTCAGGCCGTCCATCGGCCCGTCCATCCAGGCGCCGACCTTCATGTGGTCGATCCACAGGCCGGCCACGGTCGAGTTGCTCATCGCGCCGCCGATGCCGTTGACCTGGGCGCTGTCGTTGCGCTCCTGCACGTTGCCGAAGATGGCGAAGTTCTGCAGGTGCACGTTGGTGCTGGCCGAGGGTGCGGAGTTGCCGTAGAAGCCGGGTGCCGTGCCGGTGACGGTCGAGTACCACATGCCGGCGCCGGCGATCGTGACGTTGTTGACGCTGATGTGGCCGGGGATGTTGTAGGTGCCCGGCGGGATCCACACGGTGCCGCCGGGGCCGGCCGCGCTGATCGCGGCGTTGAACGCGCTGGTCGCGTCTGTCGCACCGGTTGCGTCGGCGCCCTTGCTGGTCACCGACACCGACCCCGAGGGGGCGGTCTGGGCGGCGCCGACCTGCTCGAAGTCGGCGAAGTCGATCGTGTACGAGGAGGCGGTGTTCCCCGGATCGACCTGCAGCTTGAAGGTCGTTCCCGCCGGATAGGTGGTGGAGAACAGCCGGTGGGCCTCGTCGAAGAAGTGGTGCGGGTTGCTGCCCGGCGAGTTGGTGAAGGGGTAACTGCCGTAGTACCAGCTGTAGGCGTTGGTCAGGGTGAAGTCGGGCTGCTTGACGCCGTTGATGTACAGAGACAGTGCGGCGGTGTAGACCGAGCCGCCCGAGGTGTCGGGGATGCTGTACCGGAAGTTGATCGAGTTGGTCGCCACCGGCGTGGTGAACGTGACGTACTGGCCGGCGCCCTGAAGCGTTGTCGCCTTGCGGTACGACGCCTCGTCGGCCAACTGGCCCTGGGTGTAACTCGGGCCGATGGGCGTGCCGTTGGTGGCGGAGTTCTCCGCCTGCACCTCGACGTACGGCAGGCTGGCACCGCTGCCGCCGGTGGCAGCGGTCGCCGCCCAGGCCGGTTGGACGGCCAGAGCGACGACGCCGACGGCAGCCAGCATCGCGGTGCTGACCGCCCAGACGAGGGCTCGTCTCAGATCTCGTATGGAATGGAACACTTGCCACTCCTTTCACGCGGAACGCCGGAACTGTTCCGCTGGCACCGTCAGGACACGGGGTACGGAGGGGAGGTGGGGGGTGGTGGCGGCGCAAGGGGGACCGTAATATCCTTGATATGAACACGCAATAACTGGACAGGACTTTGCAACAAATAAAAATGGTCCCCGCAAGATCTCATGTGACTGACGGTCCGTCGGTCGGCGGGCAGGGTCACGTGGGTGGTCACGGTGGCCCAGGTCTGCCAGTTGCGGGTGGCGGGCAGGTCGACGGCCGCGGTGGGGCCGGCGCCGGAGGCGTCCGACAGGTGCAGTGCCCGGCCACCGCGGAGGGAGCCGCGACACGCATGCCGAGGGTGTAGGTGCCGGCCGTGGCGGCCTCCACGGTGCAGCGAAACCACTGTCCGCCGCCGGCGTCAGAGGTGTTGTCCGGGTCCAGCGACCGGACGGCCGCACCCCCGGCCGGCGTTCCCGCCTCGGCCTCGTGACCGAGAACGGTGTCGCCGCACCCACCGCCGCGCTCGCTGCCGCCTGGGCCTGCCGGGGCGAGGGGTGCGGGAAACCGGCGCCCCGACCGTACAGATCACCCCTCCCCTGCGCTAGATTCCGACGAAGCAAAGAATCAGTCACGCAAACAATTGCAACTTCCTTGCTGAATTACGCAAATCCTGGACAGCATGTCCTCGCAGTCGACCAGCGTCATCGGCGCCACGGCGGGCCTGCTGGTGGCGTCAACGTGCGAATTTCTCGATGGCAGCTGCGGTGACGGGGGTGAAGAAGTTGATGAGGTTGCCGTCGGGGTCGCGGAACAGCAGCGACCGGTTGCCCCACGGCATCGTGGTGGGCTCGTTGACGAAGTCGGTGACGAAGCCGGTCAGGTTCTGGTGCACGCGGTCCACGTCGTCGACGAGGAACTCGGTGATCACGCTGCGGTTGTCCGGCCGGACGGGCGGAGCCCGGGGCGAAGAGCGGGACCGTGCGGGTGCCGGCGATCGCAAGGGTTGCGCTACGGGCGGAGCGGCTCGACTGGTTGCCTCCGGTGCTCGCCTCACTCGACCGGCCGTTCGTCATCGAGCGCCCGGACGAACTGCGCCACCTCGTCGTCGCGTTCGCCGATCGCCTCGCGTCCTACGCCGGCCAGGCCTGACAGCGAGAAACCAATGGCGTAGTTGAGCGATGCCGACAACGGCTCGTGCGGGCCGAGGCTCAGCTCGGCCCGCACAAGTCGGGGATACGGTCTGTGTCCGAGGGGGGATTCCGCCGGGTCGCACAAAGGCACCGATCCGCTTGCCATTGGGCAATCGTCGTTGCGTTGAGCGCTGCCGTGGAGTGTTCGCCGCGCTCGTCGGTACTTTGCGGCACTGCCCTTGGCCGGCACTCCGCAGGGCATCGCATCTCACTGACCATCGACGGCAACACGATCTAGCTGGAGCGGGCATCCGCCACCGAGCAGCACGAGGACACCGGGCTGTGAGGGCTGGCCGCTCCCGCACAGGTCGCAGAGGCGTTCGCTGCTGTTCTCCAGCACCCCCGACATCGCGGGGTTCGAGGTCACCACGATGATCAACGAGCCGCACTACCAGGTCGGCCAGCGCGCTGATCGGCAACGATGTGGGCGGCGCTTGCGCGATCCCCGTATGGTGGCTGCGGCAAGCGGGTCGACTGGGAGGTGCACGGTGGTTTCGACGGCTTCGGAGCAGGAGGGGGAACCCGAAGGCGCCGAGGTGGCAGGTCACGGGCAGCGGTGGCTGGTGCTCGTCTACCGGGTGCCGAGCGAGCCGACCCGGCTCAGGGCCGCGGTGTGGCGCCGTATCAAGGGCCTGGGCGCGATCTATCTGCAGAACTCGGTGGCGGCCTTCCCCCGTACCCTCGCCGCGGAGCGGGCGCTGCGTGTACTGCGCAAGGAGATCATCGACATGGGGGGCACGGCCCAGCTGCTCGGCTCCGAGGTGCTCGCCGGGGAAAGCGATGTCGCCGCCGCGTTCAACGCAGCCCGGGACGACGAGTACGAGGAGATCATCGACCGCTGCAAGGACTTCCTGGAGCAGGTGGAGAAGGAGTACCAGGCCGACCACTTCACCTACGCCGAGCTCGAGGAGAACGACGAGGACCTCACCAAGCTCAAGAACTGGTTCGCCAAGGTGCGCAAGCGCGACCTGCTGTCGGCGTCCGGCCGCGCGGAGGTGGGGGCGGCGCTGAAGCGCTGCGAACAGGTCCTGGAGGAGTACGCCGCGCGGGTCTATCTCGAGGAGGGCGAGACCCGCTGACCGCCGCCGGAGGCGGGCCGGCGTGAGGGGGAGCGGGTCCCCGTCCCGCCGGCTCGTTGCTCCGGCAGACCGCTACGCGCCGCGGGTCGCCCGCCTCAACGACACCCCCAGCAGCGCCACCGCCGCGACCGGTACCAGCCACCAGGCCGGGACGTCACCGGTGACAAGCAGCGCGGTGACGGCGAGCGCCAGGACCACGCCCACCGCGACGGTCCAGTCGTCGCCGACCAGGAAGTCGTACCAGAAGCGCAGGAATCGCGTGATCGGTGTCATGAGGCCGCTCCGGCGTTCTGGGTGCGGGCCGCCACGCCGGTACGGCGCAGTAGGGCCACGTAGGCAAGGGACACGGCGAGGACCCCGGGGACAAGGACCAGCAACGCGGCGTCGGCGCCCGGCCATTGGACCCCGGCGCCTTCGGCACCCCAGAAGGTGCCGAAGGCGGTGAGCAGAACACCCACCGCGAACTTCATGGTGTTCTCGGGCACCTTGGCCAGCGGCCCCCTCACCAGCAGGCCGACCGCGACCACCAGCACCACTGCGGCGGCGGCCCCGAGCGCCGCCGTCCCGATCCGGCCCTGGACGGAGCCGAAGGTGACCACGATGAACGCCACCTCCAGGCCCTCGAGGAGCACACCCTTGAATGCCAGAGTGAAGCCGTACCAGTCGGTGACGAAGGCCCGGCTCTCGTGGGAAGCGGTCTCGGCGGCCGCGACCTGCTCCCGGTAGATCTTGTCCTCGTCGTGCAGCGCCTTGTACCCCGACGCCCGCAGGATCGCCTTGCGCAGCCACTGGAGCCCGAAGACGAGCAGCAGGGTGCCGATCACCAACTGCATCGCACCCATCGGGATCCGGCCGACGGCCGGCCCGAGCACGGCCACCACGACCGCCAGGACGAGCAGCGCCGCGCCGACTCCGAGCAGGGGCGAGCGCCAGCCGCGGGTGACACCCGCGGCCAGGACGATGGTGAGTGCCTCGACGGCTTCCACCGCGCAGGCCAGAAAGACGGCGAGGACCAGTGCAGTCCCGCTCATAGGATTCCTCCAGTGGTTATCGTGCGTGCGACACCTGCAGGGACGTCGGACGCGGCACGTCCGGCGCTGGGGTAGGCGAAACATCCGCCGGCCTCCACGGTCAGCGTGACGGTCTGGCCCCGCGGCCAGGCCCGCTGGTCGAAGACCCCGCAAAGCAGCGCCCCGTCCGGGAGTTCGACGACGTGGTCGTACCCGCGCCCCCGATAGGCGGTGTCCTTGATGAAACCGGTGAGCGTGCGTTCCGCCCCTGCCGCGTCCGGGCGGCCGATCCGCAGGGCCGCGGGTCGCATCAGCAGATCCACCGACGCGCCGTCGGACGGCCTGGTCGGCGCGTGGGCCACGAGCGTGCGGTCCAGCACCCGTACGCGCACCGCGCCGTCCTCCGCCAGCCCCGCGACCGTCGCGGACAGCTCCCCGGACAGGCCGGTGAAACGCGCCACGAAGGGCGAGGCGGGCCGGGAGTAGATGGTCTCCGGAGTCCCTTGCTGCACCAGCCGGCCCTCGCGCAGCACGCTGATCCGGTCGGCCAGCGCGAACGCCTCCGACTGGTCGTGGGTGATGTAGATCGTTGTCGCACCGGTCTCCCGGGCCAGCGTGGCGATCTCCACACGAAGCCGTTCCTTGAGGTCGGCGTCCAGATTGGACAGCGGCTCGTCGAACAGCAGCAGGCTGGGGCGCCCCGCGAGGGCGCGGGCCAGGGCGACGCGCTGCTGTTCGCCGCCGGACAGTTCGCCGGGGTGACGCCGTGCGTAGCCGCCCAGCCCGACCCGCTCCAGCAGCGCGCCCACCCGCGCCGTCACCTCCGCCCGATCGATCCCCTGCCTGCGCAGGGCATAGCCGACGTTGTCGGCGACGGTCATGTGCGGCCACAAGGCGTAGTCCTGGAAGACCATGCCGAGGCCCCGCCGCTCCGGCGGCACGCACACCCGCCGGTCGGCCACGACCCGGTCGCCGAGCAGCACCTGGCCCTCGTCGACCCGCTCGATACCGGCGATCACCCGCAGCAGCGTGCTCTTGCCGGACCCCGACGGTCCCAACAGGACGTGGAACTCGCCGGCCTCGACGGTCAGCGAAACGTCGTCGAGGACCGTGTGGGGGCCGTACCGCTTGACCACCCCGTCGATCTGCAGCTGGGTGACCTCGGCCCTGAGTTCGGATTTCACCGTTGCTCCAATCGATGCCAGCCCGACGGGGCGACGAGACGGAAGGTCAGAAGTGCGAGAGCGATGACGAGAAGGACGCCCGCGCAGGCGATCACCAGCGAGGCGGTGCCGGTGCCGAAGTCGTAGTTGACGATCAGACTGGTCACCGCGACCGATAGCGGCTGCTGACCGGGGGGATACAGCATCGAAGCAAGCGGTAGCTCCAGGAACCGGTCGCCGAAGGTCAGCAGCCACGTCCACAACAGCCCCCTGGACAGTAGGGGCAGGACGGTCGTGGCCCAGGTCCGTCCCGGTCCCGCGCCGTGCACCCGCGCCGCCGCCAGCATGGAGTCCTGCACCTGCGCGAAGGAACCCGCCAGCATCCGTGACGCCCCCGGCAGGGCGCCCGCGAGCAGACCGATGGCCAGCAGCGTCAGGGTGCCGTAGAGGTGGATGCCCAGGACGTTCATCAGCGGCAGGTTGTACGTGAAGATGTAACCGGCGCCCAGCACGATCGAGGGCAGGGCGACGGCCCCCAGCAGGAGCAGGTCCAGCACGCCCGCCGCCCGTCCGGCGCCGGTACGAGCGCTGCGGGAGAGGAAGCGGGCCACGAGCACGGCGCCGATCAGCGCCACCGTCGCGGTGACGGCCGCCAGTTGCAGGGACAGCAGGAGCGGCGCGAGCAGATTGGACTGCTGGAAGACCTGCCGGTAGTTGTCCAGCGTGAAGCTGTGCGCCGTCACGGTGCCGAAGGGTCCGAGCATGGAGGCGGAGACCACCCCCAGAGCCGGTACGGCGAGCGCGAGCAGGAAGAAGAGGCCGAGACCGGCCAGGGCCGCCGCCGAGCGTCGGCCGCTCAGCGGCACCCGGGCCGTGAAGCGGGTACGCCCGGACAGCACCGCGTAGGACCGGCCGCGGGTCGCCCTGCGCTGCGCCAGCATGGCCAGCACGATCAGCACCATCAGCAGCCAGCCCACCGCCGCCGCCGTCGGGTAGTCCGCGGGGAAGTTGGTCACGGCACCGGCGAGGGCGTAGGTGGCGATAGGGAAGTGCGCGTCCGCGGCGAGTGTCGCGGCCACGCCGTAGTCGCTGATGGCCTCCGCGAAGACGATCGCGACGGCCGCCCACAGTCCTGGGGCGAGCATGCCGAGCGTGATCCGGAGCCGGGAGCGGGTTCCCGCGCCGTGCACCCGCGCCGCGTCCTCAAAGTCGCGGCCGAGTCCCGCGACGGAGCCGGAGACCGCGAAGAAGGCGAAAGGCACGCCGCGGCTGCCGAGGACCCAGATCACCCCGAGCGGCCCCAGCACCAAGTGACGCAGCCAGCCGACGTCCATGCCCAGGAGCTGGGTCAGGACCCCGTCCGGTTCCACGAGGCGGGCCCAGCCGAGCGCTTCGAGATAGGACGGGGCGAGCAGCACGGCCCAGATCGCCATCCGCCACAGGCCGTCACCCGGGACCTTGGCCCGACCCAGCAGCAGCGCCAGAGCGGTGCCGACCGCCGCGGCGAGCACCGCGGCGGCCGCTCCCGTGAGGGCGGTGTCCAGCAGCGCCCGCAGCATGCTCCCGCTCAGCGCGGAGCCGAAAGGCGCCAGGGTGAACCACGCCGAGCCCTGGCCGAATGTCCTGGGGCTGACCGCGACCAGGAGGAACCCTCCCACCGGCGCCAGCAGCACCAGCCCGGCGGCGGCCCCGGCGAGAGGCCCCGCCAGGGTGCGCACGGCCGGGCCGACCCCGCCGAGCCGTGGCTGCCCCCACCGGGCTGCACGCTTCGGCCCTGGCCGGCCGGCCGCCTCCCGAGGGCGCTTGCCCCGGTCGGCCGCCGGAGCCGGGGCGAGCCTGTTCGTCGTCATGCCACTACTTCGCGATGTTCGCGGTGAACCACGAGTTGATCTCCGCTTCCTTCGGGCCCCAGATGGTCGGGTCAACCGTCTGGTACTTGACCGAAGACAGCGGGGGGACGGCCGGAAGCGGCGAGACGCCCTGGACCACCGGCCAGAACAGCGAGTCGCCGGTCGGGTTGCCGTTCTTGGCGGCCTGCTGTCCGGCTGGACTGAGCACGAACTGCTCGAACTTCTTGGCCTCGGCCTGCACCGCGGCGGGCGACTTGGCGTCGATGGCCATGACACCCGGCAGCAGGCTGACGCCGTCGACGAAGGCAGTCTTGAGGTGGGGGTCGTTTACCTTCTTGGCCGCGCCGAGGCCGGCCGAGCTCTGGATGAGGGCGATGTCGATCTGCCCGGTGGCGAGCGCGTGCAGCGTGTCGCCGTTCGTCTGGAAGACGTGCAGCCCGTTCGCCTTGAGCTTGGTGTAGTAGTCCTTGCCCCTGGACTCACCGCCGAGCTTGTTCATCATTCCGGCCACGAACGGGTAGGTCGGCCCGGACACGGCAGGGTTGTTCATGCCGACCTTGCCCTTCCAGGCCGGGGTCAGCAGGTCCTGCCAGGAGGTCGGCGGCTTCGGCGTCTTGGTCGTGTCGTAGACGATGGTGCCGGCCATGGTCACGCCGGACGGGGTGTAGCTCTTGTCCTTGGGCAGGGCGGCCTGGCCTGCCGCGTTGAAGGTGACCGAGGGGGTGTAGCCCTTCAGCAACTGTCCCTGGTTGTCCAGCGCCGCCGCCCACTCGGCACCGTCGGCCCACAGCAGGCCCCACTGCGGATTGGCCCTCTCCGCGGCCACCTTCGCCAGCAGCGGTCCCGTGCTGTCGTCCACGACCTTGGTCGGGATACCGGTCGCCTTCTGGAAGGCGTCGGCCACCGGCTGGTCGTAGCCCATGGCCGAGTAGAGGACGAGTGTCGGCTTCGCCGCGCTGCCGCCCGCCCCTGACGTGGCCGTCGAACCGCATGCGGTCGCGGTCGTCACGGCAGCGGCCGCGACGGCCGTCCACGCGGCCACTCTCCTGCTTGCCCATGTGACCATGGTGCACCTTCTCCTCTAACCGTCAGAGCCCATCGATCGTAACGACGGTTAGAAAGAATTGGTGGCGTTCGTTACGGGCAATGTCGTGGGCGATGACTGGGATCGGAACAGCGTGTTATCAGCACGGAAAGCTTTCACAGGTCGGTAAGGCGTCGATGCGCCGCCGAGCGCCGCCCCGGTGTGGCCAGGGCCGGCACCGCCTCGGCGGGGCTGGTACTGCTGGAACGGCTTGCCCTTGCCGTACGGGCCGTAGGTGAGGACTACTGGGTGGGTGCCGGGCTCGGTGGGGCCGGAAGACGTCGGCACGCAGCACGTTCCCGTCGCCGGCCTCGATCGGCACGTCCCATTCGACGATCATCTCGCCGACCAGATCGACACGGAACGAGCCTCCGAGGTAGGGCTGTTGGTCATGGACGGTTTCCCTTACCTTGACAGGAGTTCTCGGCGGCGCGGGCCGCCGGTGGGAGCGCGGCTCACCTGGCGGTGAAATACGCCGTCCGGTCGATGTCGGTGAGCAGGTCAGGGCCGGTCGGGATCAACCCGAGCTGTTGCTTCGTCAGTTCGCTCGAGATGTGGTCGTCCCGCGACGCGAGGGGTGCGAGCCAGCCGACGTGGCCGGCGGCCTCTTCGTTCGGCAGTGACACTTCGTCGGCACGTTCAGGCGCCGGCCGATCAGCTCGGCGATCGAGTGCATCGGCGTGCTTCGCCCTTCGCGACCGCGACAACAAGTACACCAGCTCCTTCGACGCCGTCTTCGAAGCGGAGGAGATGGAGGTGCTGCCAAGCGCGCCGCAGGCGCCACGGATGGATGAACGCCCACTGCGAGCGCGTGATCGGCACGATCCGCCGGGAGGCACTCGACCACGTTCTGATCACGAACGAGGCCCACGCCCCACAGGTGCTCGCCGAGTACCAGCACCACTACAACAGACATCCACCACAACAGGCCCGAGACCAACGACCGCCCGAGGCTCAGGACCAGCCCGCTATCGGGCACGACCCCTACGCACAAAGGCTCCTACGCGCCCGCGTCCTCGCCGGAGTCAAGTACAGACATGCCGCTTGAGCTGCAGCGATGAATTTCCGAGCCCCACAGGCCGCCCGCCGGCTTACGTGGCGGCGAAACGGGAGCCCTCGTCGCAGGTGCGAGGGCTCCCGTTGTTCATAGGCCGTTCGTTCCGTCTCAGCGCTGGTGCCTGTCGCGGAACTTGACGTCCTTCCCCGCGTACAGCGTCTTGGCCGCCGCCCGGCCGCAGTTCGAACTCGCGTTGAACGTCTGCCAGGTGCCGATGCCGCCGCCCCACTCGACACAGACGCCGGGCGCGTACTTGTACACCGGGCCCGCGTAGGACCGGTACTGGCCCTCGTCGACCGCCGCCTCGGTCTCCGGGCGGCCGACGACGTTGAGGTAGGCGAACATGTACGTGGGGCTGCCGACGGTGTTGCGCTTGGTCACGACACAGTTCTTGCCGGTCTTGGAGTTGTAGGTCAGATAGACCGTGCCCACGTTGGCGATCGCTGCCGAGTTCACCACCACATAGCCGGAGCCACAGACTCCGTTGTACGCCGCCGCCGCCGTCGCGGCCGCGGACGCGGTGGGCGCTGTCACCAGCAGGCCGGCCGGAACGGCCAGTGCCGCTATGGCCGCGGCCACCACACGGACTCGTTTCGGATTGCTCATGGGATGCCTCCCCCTTGTTCGGTTACCCTCCGACGCATGCGTCGGCACGCGTCACGTGAAGTCTGCGGCGCGACGGGGCGTATGTCGTTGTCGGTCAGCGCCCGGCCGTTGACGATGGGTGACTCCCACGGCAGGCGAGTGACACGTGCCGGTACTCACTGGGGGACATGCCGTAGGCGGCGCGGAAGACACGGCTGAAGTGGGCCGGGTCGGTCAGGCCCCAGCGGGTGCTGATGGCGTGGATCGGCCGGCGCCGCAGCAGGGGGTCGGCCAGGTCGCGGTGGCAGCGCTCCAGTCGGCGTGAGCGGATCCAGCCGGCGACGGTGGTGCCCTGCTCCCCGAACAGGCGGTGCAGGGAACGGACGGAGAGGTGGTGCGCCGCGGCTATCGTGGCCGGATCCAGCCGCGGGTCTCCCAGGTGCCGTTGGACGAATGCCTGGACCTGCAGGAGCAGGGCATGGCGTTGGGTCTCGTCCGGTACCGCGGTGCCTCCGTCGAGGTGGTGGACGAGCAGCGCCGTCAGCAGTTCGACGGTGGTGTTGACCAGGTGTGTGCCCTCCGTCGCCCGGTACGCGGCGGCACCGGCGACCATCTGCCGGAGGTAACCGGAGAACAGGGCGGCGATCCCGGACGCGGCCGGCAGGCATAACGGGATCAGTCGTTCCACCCTGTTGGCCGGCAGCGGCAGCAGCGCACGGGGAACCTGCACCATCACCCCCTCCACCGTGAGCGAGCGGTCTCCGGCCCAGCCCTCCCAGGGCCGTGTGGTGTCGTAGCACAGCAGATCGCCCGGGCCGCTCGTGATGTCCCTGCCGCCCTGGACGATCCGGTGGCCTCCGCGCAGGTTCACCATCGCCTGATAGCACTCGGGGTCGCCCCGCCGGATCAGCCTGGTGGTGCGCAGGGTCTCCAACGGCGGGTAGGACAAGGCACTTACCTGCACCGTGCCGAGATCCAGCAGCCGCACGCTCGCCCGGAAGTCGTCTTCGTGGTCACTGCGGAGCGCGTTCGGCACCAACGTGCTCGTCATCATGGCGTCCCAGCAGTCGAACCGGTCCGCCGTGGGCAGATCCGTCGTCCGGAACTGCGTCAGCATCACCGAACACACCCCCCCGTGCGCCGAGATTCCGCCTCGATCCCGTTTCGAGGCCGTCCCATGGAGGTTGGACACACGGGAACCGCGGGCAGTTGCACACCACCCACAAACGGCTCAGGACGACTGAACGGCTGCGGGTCTGGTGGAGGCTCTGGTACGCCCCGGTCCTGATGGAGGCGGGTTGCCGGACAATTGACGACCCAGCAGGCTTCGGAGGCCGTGATGCCGAACCGAAGACGCAGATCAGCCGCGTCCACACAGACAACTTCAGCTCTACGGGGTCCGCAAAATATGGCGGCAACTCCACCGCGAAGGCATAGCCGTGTTCCGCTGCACCGTCGCCCGGCTGATGCACGACCTCGGCCTGGAAGGCGTCCGGCGCGGCAACAAGATCCGCACCACCGTCCGGGACGACGACCAGGAACGGGCCACGGACCCGCTTGAACGCGACTTCACGGCGTCCCGTCCGAAGGAGCGGTGGGTGGCGGACTTCACCTATGTCGCCACCTGGTCCGGGATCGTCTAAGAGGCTCATGACGAATTGCTGGCCATGACATACGCCGCACGGCCGTACCCAGCGCCCCCGTACCGGTTCAGAAAGCTGCGCTCGGGCTGCATGCCGTTGCGCGTCCTCTGCCTGTTCCGTTGAGGCGGAACAGCGACGACTCGGCTGCGACCTGCGGTGATCGCCCGATCCGGGACACGGTCCAGCACGGATCCGGCAGCCGGACCACACTGCTGGTCGGTGCGGCTCGCCTGAGGCTCTCGCCGCCCGCAGGTCGCCTCAGACCGAGCCCTCTCGCAGGCTTGCCGGTCCGCTGCGGCGGCGCGCCGGGTAGGCGCCGGGTTTAGACTCGCGGCGCGGATGAGGGAGGAACGGACACGTGAGCGCAGCACCCATACGTTTCGGCATCGTGGGCAGTGGCTGGCGGGCCGGGTTCTTCGCCCGGCTGGCGAGGGCCCTGCCCGAACGGCTGGCGGTGGCCGGCGTGGTGACGCGGTCGGCCGCACGCGCCCAGCAGGTGGAGGCGGAGTGGGGGGTGCCCGCCTTCCGAAGCCTCGACGAACTGTGCCGCACCGGGCCGGAGTTCGTGATTCCGTCGGTGCCGTGGGACGTCACGCCCCAGGTCGTAGGAGAACTCGTCGAGCGCGACGTACCGGTCCTCGCGGAAACACCGCCCGCCCCCGACGTACGCGGGCTGCGGGAGTTGTGGGCTGCCGTGGGGGGCGCCACGCGCGCCGACGGCAGCGCACTCGTCCAGGTCGCGGAGCAGTACACGCTGATGCCCGGCCACGCTGCTCGTATCGCGCTCGTGCGAGAGGGGGTGATCGGCGAGGTCACGTCGGTCCAGGTGTCCTCGACGCACATGTATCACGCGATGTCGCTGATCCGGCACACGCTGGGCGTCGGTTCCGATCCCGCAATGGTGACGGCCCGGGCCTTCACCGCCCCGCTCGCCGACCCGCTGTCCCCCGGCGGCTGGTCGGACGACCTCACGCCCAAGGACGCCGTCACCACCCTCGCCTTCCTGGACTTCGGCGGGGCCCGCACAGGGCTCTACGACTTCACGGACAACCAGTGGTGGAATCCACTGCGCGCCCGCCGGATCGTGGTGCGCGGTTCCCTCGGCGAGATCGTGGACGACACCGTGGTGCGGATGGCCGGTCCGCGCACGCCCATCGAGTCCCCGCTGATACGGCGCCGCACCGGCACGGACCTCAACCTGGAAGGGGCGGAGGTGCACCACATCTCCTTCGACGGACGGGTGGTGTGGCGCAACGACTATCTGGGGGCGAGTCTGTCCGAGGACGACCTCGCCGTGGTGGACCTGCTGTGCCGCACGGGCGCATGGGCGCGGGACGCCGCGCCGGAACCGTATCCGCTGGCCGAGGGCTGCCAGGACCATCTGCTGGCCCTGGCGGTCGAGGAATCGGCGGCTACGGGGTCACCCGTGACGACCGCGCAGGAGGCGTGGGCGACCCGCTGATCCCGCGTCCCGTCCAGCCTGCGGCCGATGACCGGCTGATCCCCGACCGTGGCGCACTCGGCGCCGCAGTCCCCCGCCCCGGCTCTCGGCCGGGGCGCTGCCCGGACTGGCTCAGTCGTTCACATGGTCCCGCCACGAGTGCTGCGGCTCGTACCCCAGCACCTCACGGGCCCGCCGCACGCTGAGCAGCGTCTCGTACGTCCCGATCTCCCGGGTCAGCCTCACGTCGGGGAAGACCGCGGCGAGAAGGTCCGCGGAGGGGCGATCCATGACCGTGTCGGCCGCGGCGATGACATAGCTGGACGCACCCGTGACGGGGGCGGCCAACCCACGCCGACACGCCTGCGCCACGTCGCGCGCGTCCACGTAACCCCACAGGTTCCACTTGCGCGCGTGCGGGTCGGACCAGTACCCGGGCACCAGCGCGTAGTCCTCCACCAGGTGGACGTTGGACAGCCGCAGGGCCACGAAGGGAATGCCCGACCAACCGGAGATCTGCTCCGCCGCGGTCTCGCCGAGGACCTTGGACAGCGCGTAGGTGGAGGTCGGGTAGGGGTAGTGGTCCTCGTCCACGGGGGCGTAGCGGGGCGGAACATCGAAGGGCAGGCCAAGGGTGGTCTCGCTGGACGCCCATACGACGCGGCCCAGCTTGTTGTGCGCGGCGGCGAGGAAGACGTTGTCGTTCATCGCCGTGTTCGTGGTGAGTGTGTGGGCGGCCGGGTGGAGGCCGGGGGCCGGAATGTTGGCCAGGTGGACGACGCTTCCGGCTGCGCTCAGTGCGTCCACGGCCTGACCGTAGTCCGTGAGGTCGGCACGCAGCAGCGGCACGCCGAGCCGGTTCGCCCACGCCCGCTCGGCCGGTCCCACCGCAACGTCCACGGCAAGCACCTCGTACCCCTGCTCGACCAGATCCGCGACCACGACCCGGCCGGTCTTCCCGGTCGCCCCCGTTACAGCCACTGTGCTCATGTGCTGCGCTCCCGACTCGAACCTTTGCTCTGATGGTGGCCCCATCCTCCCTCCGGCCGCCGCGCGATGGCAGCGGAATCCGCTGGTCGGACACCCGGCACCGAGCGGTGAAAGCTCGCCGCAAGCACCGCCGTCGCCGACAGAGCACCCTCGACGCCACCTCACCGGCGTCTGCGCCGTGCCGTCCGACAGGGGGCGTACTCACCCAGGACTGAGGGCGCACCGTCCGCGTACCGATGTGGGAGATCCTCCGCGAGCACGGCATCCCATCCGCGCCCGAGCGGCAGAGCACGACCTGGGCCGACTTCCTGCGCAGCCAGGCCGAAGCGCTGCTCACCTGCGACTTTCTTTAGACGCGCCCCGGCAGGGCCCGCGAGGAGGTCGCGGCCACAGGACGCCAGCCGATCCGCCGGCACCGGGACCGGGTCTTCGGGCGGCTGAGGAGGGGCCACTGTCGTCCGGGAGACTGGGTCATCATGACGCCGTCTTGCGGCTGCCGGCGTGCCAGTCTTCCTCTGCGCCGGCCGTGCCGGGCTCTACGCCGAAGCTGCGCAGTTGCGGCCGTTCGCGCAGGCTCCGCTTGAGCTCGGCGAAGCCGGGGAACGCGGCGAGCGCCGTGACGTGGTCCCAGAGCCGGACGGCATCCTCGGGGCCGGGAAGCCTGCTGATCACCGGGCCGAAGAACGCCGCGCCGGCCGGCGGGCCGAAGTGGATGATCGGCGTGCCGACATCCCTGCCCGTCAGCGACAGTGCCTCGTCGCCTTCGGCGCGTATCTCGCCGTCCCATCGCGTGTCGTCGAGCGCGTCCGCCAGGCCGGCGGGCAGGGCCGCCCTGGCGAGCAGCGGCTCGACGAAGGCGCGGCTGCCCCGGGTGGCGGGTGTCAGCTCGGCGGCGCCGGGAGCGTCGAAGATCTCGCTGCTGACAGCCTTGTAGAAAGCCCCGGCGGCGTCCTGCCCGTGCTCTGCCCGCGCCCGCGCCGCGACCCGCAGCAGCCGCAGCCCCGAGGTGTGCCCCTCCTCGTAGCCGGCGGGGAAGTGGCTGTCGTAGTCGAGCCCGGAGTTGATCACGCGGAGCGAGATGAAGCGCCAGTCGACGGTGTAGTCCCGCTGCGCCGCGACCATGCGCACCCACTTGCTCGTCATCCAGGCGAACGGGCATACAGGGTCGAAGTAGAAGTGGATGTCCGCATCCGTCATGCCGCCGTCTCCTGTTCCGTCAGGCCGTCGTGGAGGCCGAGTGCTCGCGCAGGTAGCGGACCAGGCCCACGACATCGTCGGGGACGAGCCGCCCGATAGCGCCGCTTGAATACACGCTGACCACGACGTTACCCGCCGGGTCCAGCACGAACCCGGTGGACTGCAGGTACACCGGGTCAGGGTTGACGAAGGCCCCGGTGACCTCGGCGACCGCTTCCGCGTCGGCCCCGTAGCCGACGGGGAAAGTCAGCTTGTGCTTGGCGACCAGCGCGGCGGTGCTCTCCTTGTCGTCGACCGAGAGGGCGGCGACCCGGATGCCGTTGTCCGCAAGCGTCTGGCCGGCCCGCTCGAAGGTGCGCAGCTGCGCGTTGCAGTACGGGCACCAGGCGCCCCGGTAGAAGAGCACGACGGCGAAGTCGCCGGCGAACGCGTCCGGGAGGGCGAGCGACTGCCCGTCGGTGGTACTGATCGTCAGCCGCGGGAACGGGTCGCCGAGGTTGAGCAGGGGCATCGGAATTCTCCTTCAACGTTGTTCGCGGCGATGCCGGACCGGACCGCCTGGTACGTACGCGTCGGTTCCGCCCCGGGTCTTACCGGTGGATCCCGGGGTCTTACCGTGGTCTTACCGGTGAATTCCGCGCGGACGGACCTGGTAAGACACCGCCGCCGCGCGCCGCTAAGCAGGCATCCGGGAAATTCAAGAGCAGTCAGCGGAACGACCACGGGTGACTCCCCGTGCCGCTCGAACTGACCACCGTTGAGGAGACCGCAGTGGCAGCTGACTTCACTGGCAAGACCGCGCTGATCACCGGTGCCGGACGGGGCATCGGCCGCGCCGTCGCGCTCGGGCTCGGCGGCGCCGGTGCCCGCGTGGTCCTGCTCGCGCGCACCGCCGAACAGTTGGACGAGACCCGCGCCCTGCTGGCCGAACAGGGTGTTCCCGCGGAGCGCGTCCGCGTGGTGCCGGCCGACCTGGCCGACGAGGAGCAGCGCGGCCACGCCGCAGCGGCCGTGCTCACGGCGGGCCGCGTCGACATCCTGGTCAACAACGCGGCCACCGTCGAGCCGCTCGGGCCCACCGCCGGCATCGCGGCGGCGGACCTGCGCCTGGCGTTCGAAGTCAATGTCGTCGCGCCGGCCGCGCTCACCGCCGCCGTCGTGCCCGGCATGCTCGACGTGGGCTGGGGCCGCGTCGTCAACGTCTCCAGCGGGATCGTCGCCAAGCCGGCCGGCATGGTCCGCGGGAACGCCTACGCGACCACGAAGGCCGCCCTGGAGGCGCACACCGTGAACCTCGCCGCCGAACTGCGCGGCACCGGCGTTACCGTGAACGCCTACCGGCCGGGCGGGGTCGACACCGCCATGCAGGCCTGGATCCGGCAGCAGGACCCCGAGCATATCGGCCCCGGCCTGCACGAGCGGTTCAACAGGAACTTCGCCGAGGGCACCCTCATCACCCCGGAGCACTCGGCCGCTGTCCTGCTCGCCCACCTGGCGGGCAGCGACACCGGCGTCATCTGGGACGTCAGCACCGCCCCCGCCGCGGCCTGACGCGCGGTCAGCGGGTCGGCGCCGCGGTCCAGCAGGCCAGCGCCGCGGGCAGGCGGTCCAGAGCGGGCACGGTGAGGTCCGGCTGCGCCCCGATCGTGTCGAACGGGGCGGCGGAGCGGTTCACCCAGGCCGTGCGCATCCCGGCGGCGCCGGCCCCGACGCTGTCGAACGCGTTGCAGGTGACGAGGCGGATCTGCCCGATCGGCAGGGACAGCCGTCCGGCCGCGTGCTGGTACGCCACGGGCGACGGCTTGAACGCGCGCGCCTCGTCGACGCTGATCCGCTGGCCGATGAAGTCCCCCAGGCCGCTGTTGTCAAGGCAGTTTCCGATCATGGAGGGGGTCCCGTTGGAAAACACCGCGAGCTCGTACCCCATGCCGGCGAGCGCCCGCAGCGCGGGCACGGCGTCGGGGAACGGCTGCAGGTGGTCATAGAACTCGATCAGCCGCTGGGCCTGCCCGTCCGGCAGGTGTGCCCCGAGGGAGGCGAGGGTGAAGTCAAGCGCGCGTGACGTCACCCAGCGGAAGTCCTCGTAACGGCCCATAGCCGTGAGCCGGAAAGAGTACTCCAGCTGCTTCACTCGCCAGAGCCTGGCCGCCTCGCGGCCGTCGGCGTCGCCGAGGACCCGGCCGAGCTCGCCGGAGATGGCGATCGGGTCAACCAGCGTCCCGTACAGGTCGAACGCCAGTACCTCGCGTCTTGTCACCGCGCCTCCAGTGTTGTCCGCCTCGCCGGGCTTGGGCGAAGCCGGGCTAGCCGTCGATAGCCGCCAGGAGGAGCCCGGTGAAGTCCTCACCGCACGGGCCGCAGGCCCGCAGGTGCGCCGCGACCCCGGGGTAGCGCGCAGCCGCATCCTCGCCGAAGGCCACGAGGTCGACATAGGTGTGCAGGACGGCCATCGCCTCGTCACAGCCGACATCGCGCGGGTCGGTTCGCAGGAACCGCTCCAGTCCGTCGAACTCGCTCATCCCCGCTCCAAGCCCGGCTCGTCCAGGTACCCGTTGGCGACCAGCGCCCGGCGGATCTTTCGCCGCGCGTCGAAAATCACCTTGTATATGGCGTTACGCCGCACGCCCAGCTCGGCGGTCAGCGCGTCGAGTGGTATCCCGTCGACCACGATCGCCACGAAAACGCGCCGTTGGTGGCTGGTCAGCTCGTCCTCGACGACCCGGCGCACCTCCGCGAGGATGCCCGCCGCCTCCGCGTGCCGCGCCGGGTCGATCCCGAGCCGGTCGGGAAGCCGCTCCCACTGCCCGGCGTCCAGCGCGACCGGCGGATTGCGCCAGTAGTGACGGCCGAGCTTGCTCGACACCTCCAGGATGACGAACCGGTACGCCCACGTGATGAACCTGCTCTCGCCCCGAAAATCAGCGAGCTTCGCCAGGATCGCGAGCATGGCGTCGCCAGCAGCCTGGTGCGCGACGTCATCGAGTTCCGGGCCGGTAACCGGAGTGCTGGCCGAACGGCGCCGGACCTCGGCCAGCGCGATGCGGACCAGCCGCGCGTGCAGTTCGCGCTCGGCCGCCCGCCGCTCCTCTCCCCCGGCGCCCAGGTGGCGCAGCCAGGCCGAGGACTCCTCGTCCAGATCCTCAGCCGGCACCCTGAGACGCTCCACGCCCGACAGGTTACCGCCGTAGCGCCACTGACCATCTATCGGGCGGCTTCCGGGACCGCTCTGGGCCAGCGATAGAGGGCACGGAGGAGGCGTTATCGTCTGTCTCGGTGACCCTGTGGGGTACCGAGAGTCACACACGGCTCCTGAACACGCACATTGCAGCTTAAGGCGATCATGGGAGGCTCGGGCTGCATGGCGTTGCGCGTGCTCTACCTGATCTTCGTTCGGCTTCTCGGACTGATCCTGCTGATGTCACGCTGGCAGGAGGCCAAGGGTGTCGAGCTGCTCGCGCTGCGCCATGAGGTCGCGGTGCTGCGCCGGCAGCTCGGCCTCCGACGGAACCTTTCCTGGCCGGAACGCGCGGTACCCGCCGGCCTGTACTCAGGAGGGGTTCGAGAGCCCGTCGTCGGCGGGGTTGCAAGCCGCCGGCCTCGGTGCACGCCGGTTGAAGGTGCGGCGTCAGGTCAGCCGGCCGAGGTCTTCGGCAAGCGCAGCGTCAGGTAGCGACGGGGAGGAACAGACGCGTAGGACGCTGTTCATCGTGGTAAATGACCTGGGTTGCGACGACGCCGTCGAGTTGCCCGACCTCACCCACTCGTTGGCCGGTGTTGGGGTTGATGTCGTGGGCTGGGAAGTCACTGCTGGTGATCTGCACACGGATTCGATGCCCTGTGGCGAACTCCCAGCAGGCCGGCCCCAAGGAGATGTCGTACTCGTACGAGACACCCGGTTCCACCAGGTTCGCGGTGTCCAGTCCGTCGCGGTACCGGGCTCGAAGGATTCCTTGGCTGACGTTGACCGTGCTTCCGTCCTCCCCCACGTCGACGAGCCGTACCACCCAGTCGGTGTCGACCGCCGAGGTTGCGGCGTGGAGCTTCAGGCGGACGTCTCCGATGACCCGTACGGGTTGCTCCAGTAGTGACGTGCTGTAGACCAAGACGTCGTTGCGAATCTCGACCGCGTGCTGGCAGGCAGGGCCCATAGGGGATACCGAGGCGTCGCAGCAGGAGCGGCCGCCTGCGCTGGGGGCAGGGTTGCCCGGGTCGTAGACGTAGACGTCGGGTGGCTCGTCGGCGGGTGGGCTCTTGGTGAGTTCGCCCGTGCCTGACAACGAGTTCGCCCTGCCGTCGGAACGCAGGAACCATTCCTGAACAGTGGTCCGAGGCGGTGGCCATGTGTCGGCGTCGAGCCACGTGTTGGCCCCCATGACGAACAGCCGTACAGGTGGGCCCAGCTCGGTGGGACGGTCCTTGAGCCAGTGGTCGAACCACTGCAGTTGGAGTTCGTTGATGCGGTTGATCGCCTCGGCACCGAAGTCGGTGCCGCCGACGATCGGCGCCCACGGGATGTGCACCCACGGGCCCACGACTAGACGGTGTCTGTCGGTCCGGTCACCGGCGCGCCGGGCGAGTTCGGCATAATTCTTGACCGTGCCTGGGGAGAACGTGTCGTACCAGCCGCCGAAGTGCAGGCACGGCACGGTGATGTCGTCGTAGCGGTGCTCGAGCGAGATCTGTTTCCAGTAGTCGTCGCGACGGTCGTGTTCGAGCCAGTCGAAGAAGAACTGCGCGACCTCGGTGCCCGCGAGCAGCGAAAACTCTTCGAGCGGCCGCTCGCGGTACAGCGCCGGGACGTCGCCGAGCCGGCGAGCGATCGCCGCTGCGACGTCGGGGCGTCCGCGGCGCAGCGCGTCGGGGATGGCAAGCAGCTGTGCCGTCCAGGAGACGATGAACGCCAGGTTCAACGCCCCGCCCTCGTACGTCCAGTCCGCGTAGTAGTCACTGCTGGTGAACCCGGGCGCGCAGCAGACGAGCGCCGGCGGCCGCTGGGTTGCGGCGAGCAGTTGGGTGGCTCCGGCGTAGGAGAAGCCGTAGGTGCCGACCCGGCCATTGCTGTTCGGCAGTTGCGCCGCCCACTGCACACTGTCGTAGCCGTCCTCGGCTTCGTGCCGCAGCGGGGCGAAGTCACCGTCGGACGCGTGGCGGCCGCGGGTGTCCTGCACCACGACGAGGTAGCCGTGCCTGGCGTACCACGAGGGGTGGCGGTAGACGATCGACTGTGCGATCGACTTGTCGTAGGGGATGCGCAGCAGGAGTACCGGGTGGTCGCCGGGCGTATCCGGTGCGTAGACGTCGGCGCGCAGCACCGTACCGTCGCGCATGGTCGCCTCGACGTCTCGTTCCAGCCGCACGCCGGGGAACAGTGCCGGGCTGTCCCCGGCGGTCACTGGTGGCTCCTTGCCGTGAGCGGCACCGACTGCCCCGGTTCGATGACCTCCACGTCCACTGTCGTCCCACGCTCGGTCAGGTGGCGGATGAGCTCCTCCGGGGTACCGGTGAGGATCGGGAAGGTGCCGTAGTGGATGGGCACCGCCCGGTCGAGGCCGAGCAGTCCGACCGCGTGGGCGGCCTCGCGGGGGCCCATGTTGTAGTGCCCGTCGATCGGGAAGAGCCCGATATGGGGGGCGTACAGGTCACGGATCAGGGCCATGTCGCCGAATACGTTGGTGTCCCCGGAGACGTAGACCCGCCCCTCGCCGGATCGCGGCGACGCGATGAACCCGACCGGGTCGCCGCCGTAGGCGTTCGGTGTTCCCTCGGTGACGGCGATCCCACACGAGTGGTCGGCCGAGACCATGGTGAGCTCGACGTCGCCGACCTGGATGGTGCCCCCCTTGTTCATCTCGATCACCTCGGACACGCCGGCCGAGCTGAAGTACGCGGCCAGTTCCGGGGTGCAGATGACCGGGGCGCCGGTCTCGGCGGCGAGGGGGATCACCGAGCCGATGTGGTCGAAGTGCCCGTGCGTCACGGCGATCCCGTCGAGGGGCCCGATGTCCGTCAGACCCTCGGGACGCTTGGGGTTGCCCTCCAGCCACGGGTCGAACATGATCCGGGTACCGGCCTCAGTCGCCATCAATACGGTGGCGTGCCCGAGCCACGTCAGGGTGCCGGGTGCTCCGACAGAGTCGCTCACGGGGTTCCTTTCGTACGTACGGTCCTGTGCTGCGAGGTCGTATCCGTCATGCGGCGTTCCAGCCGCCGTCGACGACCAGCGCCGCACCGGTCATGAACCTGGACGCGTCGTCGGCGAGGAACGCCGCCGCGTCGGCGATCTCCGCGGGGGTGGCCAGGTACCGGTCGCCGTCGAGACGCAGTGGCGTCATCCGTTCCCACTCGGCCGCGATCTCCGGCCGGGCGCGGTGGATTCGGTTGAACTCGGTCGCGGTGGCGCCCGGGCACAGGGCGTTGACCCTGATCCCGTCGTGACCCACCTCGACGGCCAACGCCTGGGTCATCGAGGCCACAGCACCCTTGGAGGTGGAGTAGGCGACGGCGTCGGTGGCGCCCACGAAGGCGAAGTTCGAAGCCACGTTGACTATGACACCGCGTCCGGCCTGCCGGCGCATCTGGGCCACGGCGCGGCGTGCGCACAGGAACGAGCCGCGGACGTTGGTCCGCATCACGAGGTCGAATTCCTCGACGGTCAGCTCGGCCAGCGATTTGAACGCGGTGACGCCGGCGTTGTTGACCAGGATGTCGACGCTGCCGAAAGCGGAGACGGCGGCATCGAACAGCCGGTCCACATCGGCCGGTTCCCCGACGTCTCCCCGTACCAGGACCGCGTCCCCCAACTGCGCGGCAAGCCGGTCACCGGGCGTGCCGTCGTCACGGGACGTCTCGGCGCTGTCGCCGAGTACGATCCGGGCGCCGTCGTCAGCCAGTCGGGTCGCGATCGCCCGACCGATGCCGGACAACCCACCCGTGACGACTGCGACCTTTCCCTGCAAGCTCACGAGGCATCTCCTATCTGTACCGACGAGGTACGCGGCGACGCTGCCGCTGGGTTGCGGCGGCCATCGCGGGCGGTGGCATCGGTGCCGCCGGGCCGGAGCTTCCCTGTGATTGTTGATATTGCCCAGTAGCTGATGCTGGAGACGACGAAGCACACCACACCGCCGCCGAGCGAGGGAACGCCGTTGTGCACGAGTTCGTAGGCGATCGCACCGATCACCCACGCGACCAGTCCGATGATGTGGAACCCGCCGGTGCCCCAGTAGAGGCCCTTGGGCCGGTACAGCTCGGCGACGTCGTAGTGCCTCTTGCGAACAACGTAATAGTCGGTCAGCACGATCGCGAAGAGCGGGATCAGCATGATGCCCTGGAACGACAGCCAGTTCAGCACGGAACCGAGCAGGTTGACCGTCACCGCTGCGACGATGACTACGGCACCGGTGCCGTAGTTGATCCGGCGGATCGGTACCTTGGGTACGATGTTGAGAAGCGACATCGACGCCGAGTACATGATCAGTGCGGCGGTCGCGATCGTGGCGAACATCGCGACGAAGAAGGCCACCAAGCCGAAGACGGTGCCGTGATGCACCATGGCCAGCAGCGCATTGGGGTTGCCGAGCCCTACCGCCGCGATCTGCCCGACGAGGAGCATGAACAGCGCGACGGGCAGCGACAGGAACGCCGACCAGAACGAACCGCGTCGGCTCTTGCCGTACCTGGTGTAGTCGCTGACCATCGGGACCCAGGTCAGTGCCGAGATGAACATGGCGTCGAACGCCAGCATGAAGGTCAGGTGCCCCTTGCCGGCCGTGTGCCAGAGCTGGGTCAGATGCTGGCCGCTGAGCACCGCGTACAGGGCCATGGCGACGAGCACGACGACCACCGGGACGAGGAACCGTTCCAGAAGGCGCAGCAACCGGTGTCCGAGGCTGACCACGACGACAATGGACAGGCCGACGATGATGCTGTACAGGGAGGTGTAACCCATGCCCCACTGAGCGCCGATGGTCCCCATCAGCTTGCCGGCCAGCTGTACATGCACGCTGTCCCAGCCGGTCAACTCAATGAAGGCGATCAAGGCGGGCAGCCACGACCCGTAGCGCCCGAAAGCCGGCCGGGTGCAGACCATCGTGCTCGCCCCGGTCTGCCAGCCGATCACCCCGACGGCGCCGAGAACCAGGAAGCCGACGATCGATCCGACCACCGTGATCAAAAACGCGTTGCCCAGCGTCAGGCCGGCGGTCACGGTCCCTCCGACGAGGAAGTACGAGACCGGAACCTGCATGCCCAAAAAGACGAACAGCAACGCCCAGAATGAGTAGTCACGCTTGTTGTGCGGCACAGCATCGAGGCTGTCCGCGCCGGAGTGATCCGCGCCCTGGGCTGTGATAACCGATTCGTCGCTCATAACTCTCCTCGATCCCGATAGATCAGCCTTCGGCGCGGGCGACGGCGGCCCTCGACTCTTGAAGAACTGACGATGTGACCGCTATCGCCAGGAACAAGATGCCGAGAATTGCAAGGGGTCCCGGAACTCTCCGTGCAGACATCTGGCCGGCCTTTTTGGGCGAACCGGTAGCCGTAGCGAGGGTCGCCATGTCACTCATTCGTCGAATCGTGGGAAACGCTGGCCGAGGCGATTGCCTCCACCTCTACCCGGGCGCCGTAGGGAAGTGCACCTGCCGCGTAGCAGGTGCGAGCGGGGCGGGGCTCGGTGAAGAACTCGGCGTAGATGGTGTCGAATTCGATGCGATCAGCGAGGTCTGCCAGCAGCACCGTCGTCTTCACGACGTCGGCCGGACCGCAACCGTGCTCCGCCAGGCGCAGTTCGAGATTCACCAGCGCCTGACGGGCCTCGGCTGCGATTCCACCAGGGACAATCTCGCTGTCGAGCACGCCGAGCTGTCCGGACACGAAAATCAAGCCTGCTGCTGTGCGGCTCGGCGCGTAGGGGTGGTCAGCGTCGGAGAACCGATTCGGTGCGACCGGCCTAGAATTCATGGATAGCCCCGAGATCCCTTTTAGAGCAAAAAATGAACGCAACATTTCCACACATCGGCAAACGGCAACGGTGTGCTGGCACTGATGTGGTTGGTCATCGATCGCTGCGCAATGGGTGGGTGCGCCATGCAATCGCCACCGGCCGACGACTGCGATGACCGGCGGCACCCGGGGAAGCAGCGCGACTTCGCACAGACCAGCCCAGGACGGCCAGACATACTGTCTAACGACCTGGATGACCTGTCAAGGAAAGTTTGGGGCTCCTGTTACGCGTCTGCTTCGGTCCCACGAACCGCGTTGAGATCGGCGTACACGGTCGCCCGAGAGACATTGAGATGCGCGGCCACCTGCTGGGCTGCCCTCGGCAGGTTGAAGACGCCCTTGGCGTCCAGCGCCCCGATGATGGCGAGCCGGCCCTTACGGGTGTCCCTCGGCAGCACTCGGCCGATGGACGCCTCCTCCTTCGCGACCACGGTCTCGATGACCTCGCCGATGTCATCGGAGAAGACCGTCATAGCGGTGGCCTCCGGCTCGGGGGTACTGCCGACCAGCGCGGCCAGGGAGGTGGCGGCCACCCGCAGCTCGGTAATGTCGAGATTCACGCACAGGGCCCCGACCACCCGTCCCGAGCCGGTGCGCAGCAGCATCGTCGTGGACTTCACCATACGGCCGTCAGCAGTGCGTGTGACGTAGTTGAGCTGGTCCTCGGCCTGGTCACCCTGCGCCAGCAATCCGAGGCCGATCTCGCTCATCGCGCCCCCGACATGGCGGGAAGTCACCGATCCGGCCACCGCGCGAACGCTGTTCTCCGGGTAGCGGTAGTCGTGCAGTACCACCTCGCAGTACGGACCGAACGTCGCCGCGAGACCGTCCACCAGCGGTTCGACAGCCTGCAGCACGCTTTCCGCCTCGTCGGACCCACGCTTCCCGGTCCGATCGGCGCGCCCTGCTGCAGGCATTCTGATGCCCCCTCTTCCACGTATGACACCACGCCGAACCTGGCTACGGACAGCCCCCGCCCCGTTCGAACGGACCCCACCATGCAGTCTCTCACGGTGTCAATGAACGGCAGCGCTGACCTCTTCACCCTCGGGGCGTGACAATCGGGGCGCGGCCGTCCGGCCGACGTCGCGCCGCGTTCCGGCCTGGGTGTCAGTGGGACGCTGGGGGCCTGTAGGGCGTCAAATGTCACATACAGCCTCTGAACAGGCACTTTGCAGCTTCAGACGATCATGGCCGGCTCGGGCTGCAGGACGACGACCCGCCGCTTCAGCGCAATGGCCAGGGCAGCGAGTTCGAGGTGGGCGCGGAACATGCCACCATGCTCGTCGACGCCGTGGAACGACTTGGCCAGCCTGCTGATCTCGACGGGCTTGCCCTCGGGCAGCGCTCAGGGCTGCTCCCGCCCTCCCCGGCATCACCCGGATCCGGCTGCCCTCAGCTTCACCGCCCTGCTGCGACAGGGTCAGCGGCGACGGTCTCTCACCCCCGCACGAACCGACAGCGCCTCGCGGCGCAAACCTGATTCATGACACTCCCCAAGAGCAGTCCGAGGAGTCGGAGGAAGATCAGGTAGAGCATGCGCAGCGCCGTGCAGTCCGAGCTTGCCATGATCGACTGCAGTTGCAAAACGCCTGGTCAAAGCCCATGCGCAAATTCTGGCACCCAACAGGCACCTCCGCTTCGGGCAGCGTCGTTATGGGCCACAGTCTGCCGTCCGTGCCGCGTGCTGGGGTCCGGGGTGGTGTCAGCACGGGCGGGGCCGGGCGGGACAGCGGCGACTCAGGCGCCGCGCAGTCCCGGGATCGCTTCGGTGGCTGGGTCGCCGGGGGTGAGGGGGCGGCGGGCGATGAGTGCCTGGGCGGTTTCCGGGGTGAACCCGGCGGTGGTGGTGAGGATGGCCTGGGCTTGGTCGGCGGGCAGGGTGTTGAACCAGCGGAGGGCGAGCGCGGGCCAGGCGGTGCAGTCGACGGAGCCGAGGAGGCGCAGGCGGGAGATCCCGCCGTCGGGGAAGACGTCGAAGCGGACGTGGGTGACGGCCTCGGTAGCGGTGACGTTGAAGAAGTGCCTGGTGTCGGGCTGCAGCCGGGTCCGGGACAGCAGGGGGAACCACAGGGGGGAGTCGGACCCCGGCGTTGTGTCGCTGGTCGCGCCGTACAACGCGCACTCGCCCGAGGCGTTGTTGACGTAGTAAGAGGTGTCGACCTCTATTTGCCGGAGCTGCCCGGGGGCGGCGAGGCTGATGATGGCCCAGTCGTTGCCCGTGCCGCGGCGGCGGCGGGTCTCCCAGCCCTCGCCCATGTGCCGGGCGAGGCCGGGGAGGTTGAGGACGCCGGCGGACGAGTAGAAGGTGTCGCTGCCGAGCTCGACCACCCCGCCGTGTTCGCGGGCGGCCAGGTCGAGGGTGAGGCCGTCGAAGCGGCGGGGGTCCGGGATGACGCGGCCGTGGACGCGGAGCCGGGCGACGCCACCGTCCGGGTGGATGGACAGCCGTACGTGGGTGAAGCGGGCCGGCGCCGTCACGGTGAAGTGGTTGTGGGTGCCGCCGTCCAGCGGGGAGAGAGGAACGATCTCCTCCCAGTTGACGTCGGGTGCGGCGAGTTCCTCGGGTGACGGGTAGCCCTCCACGCCGCAGGCTTCGATGCGGCACTGCTCCGGGTAGTTGCCGGTGAAGAAGCTGGTGTCGACGTCGATGGAGTGGATGACCCCGGGGCTGCCCAGGCGGATCAGTGCCCAGTCGTGGCCGGGGGTGCGCCTGCGGCGGGTCTCCCAGCCGTCGACGATCTCCCCCTTGTGGCCGAAGGAGCCGGGGGTGAAGTCCGCGGCGGTGGGGACGATCAGGTTCTCCTTCTCGCCGAAGGATTCGTCGTTCGCCGTGACGACGCTGCCACCGAGGGCACGCGAGGCGAGGTCGATCAGCTGCGGTCGGTGGTCGTCGGTGGGCATCTTGCGGCTACTCCTCTGCAAGAGCTACGGAAGCCGACGCCCCGCCCGCCGATCCGTTAAGGAATGACTGCACACTGCTTAACGCAGGCTACACAGCCCCGACCGTAGTTCGCGTTACGGCCCTGTTAAGCAGTCGCTCGATAGACTCACGGCCATGACGGACCGTACGATCCCCGCCTCCAACGGCCTTGGCGCCGATCTTGGCCACAACATCCGCGTGGCGCGCAACGCGCAGAACATATCCCTGCGGGAACTGGCCCGCCGTGCGGGCATCAGCGGCAGCGCGTTGTCGCAGATCGAGACGGGCAAGACCCGCCCCACGGTCAAGACGGCCTACGAGATCGCGCGTCAGCTCGGCGTGACGCTCGCCGACCTCTCCGCAGGGGTGCCGAGCCCGGGCGGGTCGGGTGCGCACGCCGCGACCGGGCCGTTCCCGCCGTCGGCCGGTCAGGATGATGTCGTACGCGACGGCCTGGCGGCCCACATGCGCCAGGCCGTGGAGTTCATCCCGCGCGAAGCCCAGCGGGTCGTGGACCTTCAAGGGGGAGAGCAGTTCAGGGTGCTCAGCGGCCACTCCCTGCCAGGGGCTAACTGCCTGCTCCTCACCTACGAACCCGGAGCCGTCTCACCGCCGGGCGAGGAGTTCGTACGCCACGCCGGCCATGAGTTCAACTACCTCGCCGTCGGCCGCCTGGCCATCGAGGTCGGCACCCAGCGGTTCGAGCTGAAGCCCGGCGACACGCTTGCCTTTCCGGCCACGACACCGCACCGCCTGTCCAACCCGTGGGCTGAGACCGCCGAGCTCGTCTGCGTATTCGTCAGCAGCCCGGATCCACGCACCGGGGCGACCAGCTGAGCCGTTCGTTCCTGTCGCTCGACAGAAATTAAGGAAGACCTGTTTCGCCTGGGTGACGCATCGGTGTCCGTACCGTACGTCACCCCTCACCGCCGGGCGTCGATGCCGCCAGCGGGGCCTTCGGGCCGTTCACTTAACGCTTCACTCCTGGGCGGAGCCCTGGCGAGATCGCCAACTCCGACGGCCAACTATCTGAATGAATCAGACATTACGTCACTCTGGACAGGTCTGGAACGCCTTGCCAGGCCGTCGGTGACAGGGCTGCGCTGAACTCCTTAACAGCGACGTCATGCCGCTTAACGGGGATGTCATGAATGAGCGCTGAAGTGTGGCCATGCAGGGAGGCTTCATGACAACGCTCTTTCACAGTGCCCCAGCCGGTGATCGACCATGACGACCTCGACAGTGATTCTGGCCGGACGGCTGCTCACCGCTTCACACCAGGGCACCTCGCACATGATCCCCGACGCCGCACTCGTTATCCAGGACGGGACGGTGCGGTACGCAGGACCGCGTGTGGACCTGCCCGAACTCGACGGTGACGTGGTCGAGATCGACGCCACCGCGTCTCTGGTCATGCCCGGCCTGGTCGACGCTCACCACCACGTCGGCCTCACCCCCACCCAGCTGGGGGTGCCCGACGACGCGCTCGAACTGTGGATCGCCCGCAGGCACGGGCCACCGGCCGTGGATCCCTACCTCGACACCGTGTGCGGCGCCGAGGACCTTCTCGCCGGCGGCGTGACCACCGTCCAGCACCTCAACGGGCGCCTGCGCGGCGACCCCGAGCAGTACGAGGCGGCCGACACGGCCGTGTTGCGGGCGTACGCCGACGTCGGCATGAGGGTGTCCTACTCCCGGGGACTGACCGACCAGAACCGCTTCGTGTACTCCGACGACGAGGAGTTCATCACCTCGCTCCCGCCGGCCGAGCAGGCGGCGGTGCGCACGCTGACGCCCGCCCGCTACGAAACCCCCGAAGAGCAACTGGCATCGAGTTACACCCGGCTGCGCGAAAAATGGCACGGGGCCGCCAACGGCCGCATCGCCATCCAGCTCGCGCCCGCGAACCTGCACTGGTGCAGCGAGGAACTGCTGCTGGCCGCCGCCGAGATCTCCGCGCGCGACGACGTCGGTATGCACATGCACCTCTCCGAAACGCCCTACCAAGAGGTCTACGCCGACCAGCTCTCAGGCGGCCGCACCGCAGTGCGATACCTGCACGAGCGCGGACTGCTGTCCACCCGGCTGACCCTCGGCCACGCCGTGTGGATCGACGATTCCGACATCGACCTGCTGGCCGCCAGCGGCACGCTCGTCTGCCACAACCCCAGCAGCAACCTGAGACTCCGCAGCGGTCTGGCACCCACAGCACTCCTACGGGCGAACGGCGTCCGGCTGGCGCTCGGGATCGACGAGGCGGGTCTCGCCGACGACCGCGACATGTTCAGCGAGATCCGGTTGGCCTGGGCGCTGACACAGGCACCCGGCCAGGACACCACCGCACGCACCACCGCGGCCCACGTACTGGACATGGCCCTGGAAGGCTCGGCGGCCACCACGCCGTTCGCCGGCCGCATCGGCCGCCTGGAACCGGGCTATGCCGCGGACTTCCTGGTGCTGGACTGGGAATCGGTCACCGGCGCCTATCTCGACCCGACGGCCGACCCGATCGACGCGGTCGTACGACGGGCCCGTCCCACCGCCTTGCGGCAGGTGTACGTCAGCGGCGAGCTCGTCTTCGCGGACGGCCGGACGACCAAGGTCGACGGCCCCGCCATACGCACCGAACTACGCCGCTACCTGGCCGGCCGACAAGGCGCCGAACAGCAGGACCGCCAAGCCGCCGCCGAGGCGCTCGAGGGCGCCGTGGCCCGGTTCTACACCGGCCAACCCTGGCGCGAATGGCGGGAGATCACGGCAGACAGGGCGTCATGGAACAACCGTGCGCCGCGCACGACCACGAGGAAGGGGTCGAAGTGACCGACGACCTGATGAGTCCCAGGATCGGCGCGGGAACCGCCGAGTACGAGTGGATGACCTGGCAGGAGATCGCCGAGGAGGCCCGGCGGGACACTCCCGTGGTCATCTCGGTGGGGGCCACCGAGCAGCACGGCCCGCACCTACCGGTGTCCGCGGACTGGGCGATCCCGCAGGCACTGCTGCGGCTGGCCGCGGCCGAACGGCACTTCGTCGTGGGTCCGGCGCTACGGCTGGGCTATCGCTCCCGTCCCGGCAGCGGTGGCGGCCAGCACTTTCCCGGCACGCTCTCGCTGCGCGCCACCACATTGATGGCGGTGTTGGAGGACGTGCTGAACGAACTCGTGCGCGCGGGCTTCACTCGTATCGTCGTCTACAACTGGCACTTCGAGAATTCCGGATTCGTTTACGAGCCGGCCTTCCTGGTCTCCGAACGGCACCCGCAGGTCAAGATTGTGGTTGTCGAGGAGGGCTTGCCGCGGTTTTCCGAAGAAGATCTGACGGAGCTTTTCCCGGATGGCTTCCCCGGTCTGGATTTGGAACACGCTTCGCTCATCGAGACCTCGCTTTTCGCCTATCTGCGGCCGGGCGCCATCCGGCAGGACCGGATCTGCGACGACGCGCCGCTGCGGCATCCGCCCTATGACGTGGTGCCGATCGACACGACGATGTCCACCGCCAGCGGCGTACTCGCCTCGGCCACCAAGGCCAGCGAGGAGAAGGGGAAGCTGCTGGCCGAGCGGATCACCGAGTACATCCTGGACATCGTCGAGACGGAATTCCCGGCCACGGCGGTCGGCACCACCGACTGAGGCGATAAGCCCAGCCAAGCCGCCCAGCGGTCAATCGAGCTGATTGTTGGCACATACCGAAACAGGTTCGGCGCATACGCGCCTGTCGTGTAGGGAGTCACACCGTGGAAATAGGCGCAACGGTCACGACGGGGACCGAGGAAACCGGGCACGGGTCACCGCCGGACCTGCTGTCGAAGCTCGAGACGTCGGATTTGCTGGAAGAGGTCGTACCGGAGAGCCGGCGCGACGGTTCGCTGAAAATGACCCTCCTGTGGGTCACGTGCCAGGCCACCGTCGCCAACATGTACACCGGTTATCTGGCTCGTTCCGCGGGCATGTCGCTCGGTGACCTGCTGTGGGCCTCGCTGATCGGCGTCATCGTCATGGTCGGCTACGGCCTGCTGGCGACCAACGTGGGGACCGTCACGGGCCAGCCGCACTCGGTACTGGCCCGGGGAGTCCTCGGGAAGTCCGGGAGCGCCCTGGCGTCGGTGCTGCTCGCCGTCACCGGCCTGGGGTGGTATGGATTCCAGACAGTGTTCCTGGCGCAGCTCTTCAACGGCCTGTTCGGCCTCACCCACCTACAGGTCTTCTGCGTGCTGTTCGCCCTCGTGATGATCACCAACAACCTGCTCGGGTTCCGTAGTGTCTCCGGCTACGCCCGCATGGCGGCTCCCATCCTGCTGGTGTGGGGTGCGTACACCATCATCAAGGCCGTCGTCTCGGCCTCGGGTCACAACCTGTTCGCCGCTCCTCCTCACGTCCAGCAGACGCAGGGCATCCTCCTCACGGTCGGACTCCTGGTGGGCGCGGCCGTGTACGGCAACGAGCCGGACATGTTCCGGTATGCCCGCCGCGACGGCGGCCGCAACGTCGTGGCGCTGGTCGTCGGCTACGCGCTGGGGATGCTGGTCTTCCCCGTGGCGGGCTACCTCATGGCCGAGCTCTCCAGCGCAACGACGCTGGGTGCCACGATGCACTTCTTCACCACGTTCTCGATGTTCGGACTCACCGCGCTGGCCGTCGTGGTGTTCGCCATGAACGTGGTCGCTGTCAACGACGCCAACCTCTACGAGGCGGTCAACGCCGTGCAGAACTTCCTCCGCGGCCGGCGGCGGATCGAGACCGTCCTCGCACTCGGTGTCGTCGCAGCGGCGGTCGCAGCATTCATGGAGCGGTCGTCCTCACTGCAGAGCAACTTCTTCATCGTGGCCAACATGTGCGCGGTGTTCCTGCCGTGCGCGACCATCGTCATGGCGATCGACGTCTTCCTCCTGGAACGGCTGTCGGGCTGCCGCCGACCCGCCGGAGAAGACGGCGCCGCCAGAGCCGTGACGTCCTGGGCGGCAGCCTCACCGGGCAATGTGGCAGGGATCGTGGCGATCCTCGCCGGGCTTGTGGTCGGAGCCGTCACCGGTGGACTCATTCCGGGTACGTCGGGCTTCGGGAAGACCAACGTGGGACTGCCCTCTGTGGAGGCATGGGCCACCACCATCGTCATCTACCTGGCGGCCATGCTCCTAGCCCGCACCCTCTCCTCCTACCGTGCCAAGCAGGTCCTGCTCGGTCTGCCGGCAGCCGAGACGGCGAGCGCCTGATCATGGCAGTAGGGGGATCGAGTCCTCTGGTCGACGTCCATGTTCGTCTCTACCCGAATGCGGACGCCGGCCGGCAGGCAAAGGACAGCTACGTCATCTGGGAGTACGGCGACGAACCCGGCGTGGAGTTCGCCGCCACCGCGGGCGACCTCGCCGACCTGACGACCACCTACGGACAGGCCGGCTTCGACCGGGCCGTCGTCGTCCATCTCTTCGACACCGCCCTGGCCCGTACCGAAGCGATGGTCCGGCCGGCCCCGGGCCGCCGTTCTCCGGAGGAACCCGCCGACGTCACCGAGGCGGTAGCCGCCGCCATGCGGGCGTCCAACCGCTGGGCAGCCGAGACGGCCCGGAACAACCCACTGGTGGAGGTGCTGGTCAGCCTCGACCCGACGGTGCTCACCCGGCGGGAGATCGTGGATCACCTGACGGAGCTCGCCGGCGCGGGCGTGCGGGGCGTCAAACTGCACCCCGTGGCCCAGGGGCTCCTGCCCAACGACCCCCGGCTGCACGCCATCTACGACATCTGCAGCGACGCTGCACTGGTCGTCCTGTCACACTCCGGTCCCGGCCACCGTGGCGACGCATCGGCGCGGCCCAGCGAGTTCGGCCCGGTGCTGGGCCGGTGGCCGAACCTGCGCCTGATCCTGGCCCACCTGGGCGGAGCGAGCTGGCGGGAAACCGCCGAACTGGCCGGCACCTACCCCCAGGTCGCCTTCGACCTCTCCGAGATCATCGAATGGACCGGTGCCCCCAACGCCCCGTCGACGACCGAACTGGCCGCACTGGTCCGGCACATCGGAGCCGATCGCGTGATGCTCGGCTCCGACTTCCCCTGGTACGACCCGGTGCGCACGGCGGACCGGGTGGACGGCCTGCCCGGCCTCGGCGCCGGGGAACGGGCGGCGATCCTCGGCGGGACAGCCGTCCGCCTGCTGGATCTGGAGCGGTGATGGACCACGTGGTGTCGCTGGCACAGCGTCTGGTTCGTATCCCGAGCCCCTCGGGACAGGAGCGCGATGCCGTCGAACTGCTCGCCGACAGCATGCGGGCGCTGGGTTTCGCGGTCCGGATCGATGCGGCGGGAAACGCGATCGGGACGCTCGGCCGCGGCCTGCCCGGCCATCCGAGGGTCGTCATCGACGGTCACGTCGACACGATCCCGCCGCCGGCCTACGGGGACTGGTCCCGCGACCCGTTCGGCGCGGAGATCATCGACGCCCGCCTCTATGGTCTCGGCGTATGCGACCAGAAGGCCTCACTGGCGGCGGCGGTCGCAGGACTCGGCTCGATGGCTCAGCAGTTCGCCGCGTCACCGGGCCTGGTGGCACTGGTCGCCAGCGTCAGCGAGGAGTTCATGGAGGGCGCGGCGCTGGCATACGCGCTCGACGTACTCCGGCCGACGTGCGTGGTGATCACCGAGCCGAGCGAGTTGAAGCTGGTGGTCGGGCACCGGGGACGGGCCAAATTCCAGGTCGAGATCGGGGGCCGCTCCGCCCATGCGGCTCTGGCCACGGACGGCGTGAACGCGGTGGAGGCGCTGACCGATCTGCTCGTCGAGCTGCGGCGTGCACCGCGCCCCCACCATTCCAGGCTGGGGTACCGGGACATCACCTGCATCGATGTGGTGTCGTCACCCTTCCCTTCCGTGTCGACCGTGCCCGGTCGGGTTCAGGCCCGCTTCGATGTCCGCTTCCTGCCGGAGGACACCGAGAGCGAGCTGCATGCCCTGTTCTCGCACGCCGCAGCCCGGGCGTGGGACAACTGGCCGCAGCCGCCCGTCCTTTCGGTGAGCACCGTCGAAGTCAGCGCACCGACGTACACCGGGCAGGAACTCGCGGTGCGGGAGATCGCGCCGGGGTGGTGGACGGAAGGCCCGCTGGTGGACACCGCCCGCGCGGCGCTGGCGTCCATCGGCCTTTCCGAGGCGCCGGGCACGTACTCGTTCTGCACCAACGGATCACTGAGCGCGGGTGTACGTGGGGTGCCGACGATCGGTTTCGGCGTCGGCGAGCAGCGCATGGCACATCGGGCTGACGAATACGTCCACGTGGACGCATTGCTGGACGGTGCGCGTGGCTATGCGGCGCTGGCGGCCGCGCTTCTCGAGGACCGGACGACGCCTGGTACATGCCCGTGAACACGGAAGAACGCACTGCACACCTCTGAAAGGACGGCATATCAGTGGGCATCCGGAAGAATATCTGCGCCTCATTGGCCGGGCTCGCGTTGGTGACGCTCGCCGGCTGCGGCAGTTCCTCGACCACCTCTCAGACTCAGCCGGCGGTGGCGTCATCGAGTACGGACTCTCTGCGGGTGGCGATCAATCCTGGCTTCGTACCGTTCGAGCAGATCGACTCCGGGAAGCTCACCGGGTTCGATGTGGACCTGTCCCAGGCGCTGGCCAGTCGCCTCGGCCGAAAAAACGCGACCTTCGACCAGCTTCCCTTCACGAGCCTGCTGCCGGCCGTGACGTCAGGACGCGATGAGGTCGCCATCTCCGGGATCCTGGACACGGCGGAGCGTCGAAAGCAGGTGTCCTTCTCCAAGCCTTACATCAACGACTCGTTCGTGATCTCCGTGAAGTCGTCGAACAGCTCGGTGAAGGGAATATCCGACCTTGCGAAAGCGGCCATCGCCGTTCAGGTCGGCACCATTCCGGAGGAGTTCGTGAAGGCGAAGCTCCCGCAGGCCAAGAACGTCACGGTCCAGGACACGCCGTCGGCGTTCCAGCTCGTGGTCCAGGGCCGCGCCGACGCCGTCATCACCGATGCCCCCGTGGCGGGTTACTACGTCAAGAAGCTAGGCGGGAGTTTGAAGGTTCTGCCGACCCCGCTCAACGCGGCGCAGCCGATCGCCGTGGTCATGCCGCTGCACAGCAGCACGCTGCGGCAGTCGGTCGACAAGGCGCTGGCGGCGATGGAGGCCGACGGCACGCTCGGCAAGCTGCGCAAGACCTGGTTCGGCACCTCCGACCTGAACGGCGGTGCGTAAATGTCCGCCGTGGTCGACAACCTGCCGTTCCTCCTCGACGGCTTCGCCATGACGCTCGGCTATGCGGCCGGTGCGCTGGTGTTCGCCATGCTCCTGGGCGGTCTGCTGGGGACGGTGGACTACGCCGTGCATCTGCGGCCCGTGCGCTGGGCTATCCGAGGGTTCGTCGGGCTGTTCCGGAACACTCCGTTCATCGTCCAGCTGTACATCTGGTTCTTCGGCCTGCCGTACGCAGGCGTACAACTCTCCGCCCCGGTCGCCGGGATCCTCGGCCTCGGCCTGTACGGGGCAAGCTATGTGACCGAGATCGTACGTGCCTCGCTGGCGAGCGTCGGCAGGGAGCAGGAGGAGGCCGGGCTCTCGCTGGGCCTCGGTCACCGGGACGTCATCGCCCGCGTCGTATGGCCCCAGGCATTCGCCGGCATGGTGCCCGGGCTGACCAACGAGGCCGTGGCCCTGATCAAGAACACCTCGATGCTCGGATTCATCACCATCACCGAGCTGACCCTGCGCACGCAGCAGGCGATCAGCTCCACCTTCGCCTCGCTGCCCCTCTACCTGACGGCCGGAGCGATGTACCTCATCGTCAACGTGCTGCTGACGCTGCTGGCCCGCCGACTGGAAAAGACGCTGGCACGCGGCGGACGCGGCAGCGCCCTCAACCTGGGATCACGGACGGAGGTGCCTGTCCATGTCTGACAGCAGCGGTCACGGTTCTGCGGAAGTGGTGCTCGACGTCCGGAACATAGAGATGTCCGCCAGCGGCACCACGATCCTTATCGACGTGAGCTTCCAGCTCGAACGCGGACGCGCGATCAGCGTCGTGGGTCCGTCCGGGTCCGGGAAGAGCACCCTGCTGCGCTGCCTGAACCGGCTGGAGCGGATATCCAGCGGCTCGGTCCTGCTGGGCGGTGTCCACACCGACGCGCTCCCGGCGCCTGCACTGCGCAGCCGTATCGGCCTGGTCTCGCAGAAGTTCGCGCTGTTCGGCCACCTGGACGCCCTGGCCAACGTGACGCTCGGGCTGCGGCGGACACGGCACTTGTCCAAGCCCGCCGCGGACGAGCAGGCGAGGGAGTGGCTGAACCGGGTGGGGCTGGCCGGCTTGGAGAAGCGCCGCCCTCATGAGCTCTCCGGCGGCCAGCAGCAGCGGGTCGCGATCGCCCGTGCCGCCGCCCTGGAACCGGACGTGCTCCTGTTGGACGAGGTCACCAGCGCGCTCGATCCTGAACTTGTGGAGGAGGTCGAGAACGTGGTCCTCGGGCTCGCCCGCAGCGGCACCTCCCTCGTCGTCGTGACTCATGAGATCTCCTTCGCCGCGAAGGTGGCCGACATCATGCTGATGATGGAGGCCGGCCAGGTGGTGGAAACCGGCTCTCCCCAGGACGTCCTGGCCAGCAGCCGGCCTCGCTCACAGCGGTTCTTCTCCCGCCATCTGCGTGGGTGGGGCGACAGCATCACGTCCGTCGGGAGCGCGGGGTGATGGGCGGCGGCGAAGGTCTGCGGATGGATGTCTGGAAGCAGCCATTGCGGCTCGTCCGGCCACTGGCGATCTCGCGGTCCACGACGACGGTGGTGGAGAACGTCTTCGTCGCCATCACCATGGCGGGGAAGGTCGGATACGGCGAGGCCGCGCCAGGGCCCTGGCGCGGGGAGCCGATCGAGGCGATCCTGCGCTACCTGGACGGCGCGGTCCCGCTCCTGGGCGACGACCCGTTCGACTCCGATGCGATCCTTACCCGCCTGGACCAGCGACTCGGCGACAACGGGGCCGCGCGCTCAGCCGTCGACATGGCCCTGACCGACCTCGTCGGCAAGCTCGTCGGTGCGCCGGCGTTCCGCCTGATGGGACTGGACACCACCCGCACCCGCGAGCTCTGCTACACGATCGGGCTGGACTCCGTCGACGAGATGGTCAAGGCGGCGGTGGATGCGGCATCGAAATTCTCCGCCCTCAAAATCAAGCTGGGCTGCCCCGACGACGCCACCATCGTCCGGGAGATCGCGGCGGCGGTGAATGTGCCTCTACGTGTCGACGCCAACGGCGGCTGGAGTGCCAGACGCACGCTCGAACTTCTCGACGAGGTCCTCGTACCCTGCGGGATCACCCTGCTCGAACAGCCCGTGGCCGCTGCGGATCCGCAGGCCCTTGCCGAGGTCCACGAACGTTCCCCCATCCCCGTCATCGCCGACGAGTCGATCACCGACCTCTCGTCACTGCGGCCTCTCATCGGGAAATGCTCCGGCATCGACATCAAACTCACCAAGTGCGGCGGCATGCGGGAGGCTCTTCGCCTCATCCACGCCGCCCGAGCGGTCGACCTGTCGGTCATGATCGGCTGTGAGGTGGAGACCTCCCTGTCCATCACGGCCGCCGCGATCCTCACCTGCCTCGCCGACTACGCGGACCTCGACCTGCACCTCTGGCTGCAGAACGACCCCTTCGCCGGTGCCGATCTCCGCGACGGACGATTCGTACTGCCCGACGGCCCCGGCATCGGTGCCGAGCCGACCCCCGCTCTGCGGCCCCCGGGGAGGCGGTCGAATTCCTGACGTCTGATCTTGTGCCGCTCGAAAACAGGGCGTGTTCGTGGATGCAGGCGGTGCCGTATGCGCGGGCGCAGGTGCCGACGGAGAGTTTGCGGCGTTCGAAGTGGCCGAGAAAGTCTTCCCATTCGGCGTCGGTGGGGGTTCGGTACTCCTCGGCGGGGCGCAGGGCTCGCCGTCGGGAGATGAATGCGCGGTGGGCCTCAATGGTCTCGGCGGGGTAGCTGGCTAATGGTGGAGTCGGGTATTGGAACTGTCCGAATGCCCGCGATGCGGGGCTCATGTGTCGCTCCGGACCTGGCATCAGCCGTCATGCGCGAACCGGCGAGGGGATCAGTCAGACCTGTTCGAAGTGGAACGCCTTGATGAAGCAGTCACGAGGCTGAGCGACAGCGAAGAGGATGCACTCCACGAGCGAGGTGAGAGGCGCAGTACCTGGACCGCCACCGCCTCACCCCCTCATCGAGCCGACCACGAGGCTCAAGGCCCCGGAAACGACGAAATACCGGTGAGTCACATGACTCGACCGGTAATTCGTGAACGCTTCGGAACGATCTCGTGAACGTCCCTGAGTGTGTCCGAGGGGGGACTTGAACCCCCACGCCCGATAAAGGGCACTAGCACCTCAAGCTAGCGCGTCTGCCATTCCGCCACCCGGACTAGGTGTCTGCCGCCTGACCGGGGGTGTTCCCCGCGGCGACATGCACAACAATACCAAGCTTTCGGAGTGGCCTTCACCTGTGTTTCCGTCGACATATCCGCAGGTGGGCGACCCCCTCGCCGAGCGTGTCCGGTCCGCTACGGGAATCCGGCGGGCGCCGGGTACGAGGCGTACGGCCTCCCGCTCGTGCCGACCGTGGAGGGCATCACCCGGGCCGCCGCACAACACCATGGAGACCGTCCGCTCGATGCCGGTCCTGGTGCCGTACGACGGCCCGACGGCGGCCCCTGCCACGGTCATCGCCCTGGTCCGCACCGGGACGAACCCCCTCGCGCCGAGGAGGTCACTGTCCCGGTGCTCGCCCTCACGGCATGAGCTGGTAGTCCGGGAAGTTCCCCGGCAGCCGCTCCCCCGCCGGCCCCTTCGTGACCGCCCGTACCAGCAACTCCCCGCCGACGAAGGCCCCCCGCCAGGAGGCGCCGAAGCCGCCGAACAACTCGTCGCGGTCCCCGCGCGACCGCGGCTTGCCGTGGCCGACCTTGAACGCGCGGATCTGCGGGGCCAGCCGCGCGAAGGTGGCCTCGTCGTCGGTGGAGAGCGTGGCGACCAGCGCGCCGTTCGAGGCGTTCATGGCCGCCAGCAGTTCGGCCTCCGTGTCGACCAGGACGATCGTGTCGACCGGGCCGAACGGTTCCGCGTGGTGGAGCGGGGAGGACGGGGGCGGGTTGAGCAGCGTGACGGGGTGGACGTACGACGAGGTGTCCTGGCCCGGCAGGAAGCGCGCGTCGGCCGGGCGGCCGCGGTGCAGCGGGACGGCGCCACGGTCGACGGCCTCGGCGACCTGGTCGGTCAGGTCCTTGGCCTTGGCCGCGTTGATCACCGGCCCGAAGTGCAGTTCCGGGAGCGGGTCCCCGGGGTCGGAGACCGCGAGGGGGTGGCCGACGCGCAGCGCGCGGACCGCGGGGAGGTAGGCCGTGAGGAACTCGTCGAACAGCTCACGCTGGATGACGAATCGCGGGTAGGCGGTGCAGCGCTGCTTGCCGTAGTCGAACAGCTTGGGGACGACGGCGGTGAACGCCTCCCAGTCGGTGAAGTTCCAGATGCCCCAGGTGTTGAGCCCCTCCTGTTCGAGTACGTGCCGTCTGCCGAGGTCGGCGACGGCGGTGGCCACCGCGGCCCCCGTGTCCCGGCCGCCGACGAAGGAGACACAGCCGATCTCGGGCGCGCGCACCAGCACCTGGGACAGCGCGCCCCCGCTGCCGCTGAGCAGCGTGACCGGCAGGCCCTCGCGGGCGGCCAGCGCGCAGGCCAGGGTGAGACAGGCGACCCCGCCGTCGGTCGGGGTCTTCGCCACCACCGCGTTGCCCGCCAGGGCCTGGACCAGTACCGCGTGAACGAGCACGCTCATCGGGTAGTTCCAGCTGGCGATGTTGGACACCGGCCCGTCCAGCGGGGCGCGCCCCGCGAGCATCGGTTCGATGCCGTCGACGTACCAGCGCACCCCGTCGATCGCCCGGTCCACGTCCGCCTGGGCCAGCCGCCAGGGCTTGCCGATCTCCCAGACGAGGAGCAGGGCGAGGAGTCCGCGGTGTTCGGTCAGGGCGTCCAGGGTGGCGGCCACCCTGGCCCGGCGCTCCTCCAGCGGGACGTGCCGCCAGGCGCGGTGCTGGTCGAGGCAGGCGCGGACGGCCCGGTGGGCGGAGTCGCGGTCGAGCCGCGGGGGGCCGGCGATCGGGCTGCCGTCGACCGGGCTGCTCGCGGGCAGCGGCCGGCCGTCGGGCCGCCAGGCGGCGGCCCAGAGGTTGAGGACACGGTCGTCCCGGAAGGCCTCCGGGGCGTGGGCGAGACAGCGCGCCCAGGCGTCGCTCCAGCCGGTGCCGGGCTTGAGAGCAAGGGTCATGGCTCAGCTCCCTTCCGGCTGCCGTCCGTCGAGCAGGTCGAGGACCAGCCGGGCGGTCTCGGTCGGTGTGCTCCCCACCCGCACTCCGACCGCCTCCAGTGCCTCCTGCTTGGCCCGCGCGGTGCCGGCCGAACCGGAGACGATGGCGCCCGCGTGGCCCATGGTCCGGCCCTCGGGTGCGGTGAACCCGGCGATGTAGCCGACGACCGGCTTGGTGACGTGTTCCCGGATGTAGGCGGCGGCCCGTTCCTCCGCGTCGCCGCCGATCTCCCCGATGAGGACGACGAGTTCGGTGTCGGGGTCCTCCTGGAAGGCGGCGAGGCAGTCGATGTGGTTCGTGCCGACGACCGGGTCACCGCCGATGCCCACGCAGGTGGAGAAGCCGATGTCCCTCAGCTCGTACATGAGTTGGTAGGTCAGCGTGCCGGACTTGGAGACCAGACCGATGCGGCCCGGCTTGGTGATGTCGGCGGGGATGATGCCCGCGTTGGACTGGCCGGGGGTGATCAGGCCGGGGCAGTTGGGGCCGATGATCCGGGTGCCGTTCCGCTTCGCGTACGACGTGAAGGCCACCGAGTCGTGGACCGGGATGCCCTCGGTGATCACCACCGCGAGGCCGATGCCGGCGTCTGCGGCCTCCATGACGGCCGCCTTGGAGAAGGCGGGCGGCACGAACACCACGGTGACGTCGGCCCCGGTGGCCGCCATGCCCTCGGCGACCGTGCCGAAGACTGGGACGGCCCGGTCCTCGAAGTCGACGGTCTGGCCGGCCTTGCGCGGATTGACTCCGCCGACGACGTCCGTCCCGGCGGCGAGCATCCGCCGGGTGTGCTTCATGCCCTCGCCGCCGGTCATGCCCTGGACGAGGACCTTGCTCTCCTTGGTGAGATAGATCGCCATGTCGTCCCGTCTCCTCAGGCTGTGGTGGCGAGTTGGGCCGCTCGGCGGGCGGCGCCGTCCATGGTGGTGGCCTGTTCGACCAGGGGGTGCGCGCGGGAGTCGAGGATCGCCCGGCCGCGCGCCGCGTTGTTGCCGTCGAGGCGGACCACGAGCGGCTTGGTCAGCCGGACGGTGTCCAGGGCCTGCACGATCCCGTCGGCGACCGCGTCGCACGCCGTGATCCCGCCGAAGACGTTGACGAAGACCGACTTCACGGCCGGGTCGGAGAGGATCACCGACAGTCCGTCGGCCATGACCTGGGCGGAGGCTCCGCCGCCGATGTCCAGGAAGTTGGCGGGCCGTGCGCCGCTGCCCGCGACCACGTCGAGGGTGGACATCACCAGGCCCGCGCCGTTGCCGATGATGCCGACCTCGCCGTCCAGCTTGACGTAGTTGAGGCCCTTCGCAGCGGCCGTAGCCTCCAGCGGGTCGTGGTGCTCGGCCTCGTCCGCACCCCAACGGGCTTGCCGGAAGCGGGCGTTGTCGTCAAGGGTGACCTTGCCGTCGAGCGCCAGGATCCGGCCCTGTTCGGTGCGCACGAGCGGGTTCACCTCGACGAGCAGGGCGTCCTCGCGGACCAGCACCTGCCAGAGCCGTACGAGGACGTCGACCGTCTGCGGCGGCAGGCCCGCCGCCTCGGCGATCTCGGCCGCCTTCGCCGAGGTGACGCCCTTGGCGGGGTCGACGGGGACGCGGGCCACCGCCTCCGGCCGGGTCGCGGCCACCTCCTCGATCTCCATGCCGCCCTCGGCGGAGGCGATCGCCAGGAAGCCGCCGGCTGCCCGGTCGAGGACGTAGGAGACGTAGAACTCGCTCTCGATCTGCACTGGTTGGGCCAGCATCACCTTGCCGACCGTGTGGCCCTTGATGTCCATGCCCAGGATCTGCCGGGCCGTCAGTTCCGCGGCGGCCGGGTCGGCGGCGATCTTGACTCCGCCCGCTTTACCCCGGCCACCTGTCTTGACCTGCGCCTTCACGACGACCCGGCCGCCGAGTCGGCGGGCGATCTCCCGGGCCTCCTTGGGCGAGTCGGTGACCTCAGCCCTTGGCACCACGATGCCGTGTTCCTCGAAGAGTTCCCTTGCCTGGTGCTCGTACAGGTCCATTCCGGCTCCTGTCTTAAAAGTGCCGCACGCCCCCTGGACACCACCCACCGGATGCGGGATAACAAGCTTCATACAGTATTCGTCGACTGTATGCAATGTACGAAGACGGCCCCGCACCTCCTACGAAGGGACCAGGACTTCGCCATGCCAGACGACACCCAGGACGTGATTTCCGGTGGTCATCTCGTTGCCAAGGCGCTGAAGGCCGAGGGGGTCGACCGCATCTACACCCTCTGCGGCGGTCACATCATCGACATCTACGACGGCTGCGTCGACGAGGGCATAGAAGTCGTCGACGTCCGCCACGAGCAGGTGGCCGCTCACGCCGCCGACGGATACGCGCGCATCACCGGGAAGTCCGGCTGCGCGGTGGTCACGGCTGGTCCGGGCACGACCGACACCGTCACCGGGGTCGCCAACGCCTTCCGCGCGGAGTCCCCGATGCTGCTGATCGGCGGCCAGGGGGCCCTCACCCAGCACAAGATGGGGTCCCTGCAGGACCTCCCGCACGTCGACATGATGGCGCCGATCACCAAGTTCGCGGCGACCGTCCCGGACACCGCCCGCGTCGCCGACATGGTGTCGATGGCGTTTCGCGAGTGCTACCACGGCGCCCCCGGCCCTTCCTTCCTGGAGATACCGCGCGACGTCCTGGACGCCAAGGTCCAGGCCGAGAAGGCGCGCATACCCACGGCCGGCGCCTACCGGGCCTCCACCCGCTCCGCCGGCGACCCGGAGGCGATCGAGAAGCTCGCCGACCTCCTCGTGCACGCCGAGAAACCGGCCATCCTGCTGGGCAGCCAGGTCTGGACGACCCGGGGCACCGCGGCCGCCATCGAACTCGTCCGCACCCTCAACATCCCGGCGTACATGAACGGCGCCGGGCGCGGCACCCTGGCGCCCGGCGACCCGCACCACTTCCAGCTCTCCCGCCGGTACGCGTTCTCCAACGCCGACCTCATCGTGATCGTCGGCACCCCCTTCGACTTCCGTATGGGCTACGGCAAGCGGCTCTCCCCCACCGCGACCGTCGTGCAGATCGACCTCGACTACCGCACGGTCGGCAAGAACCGGGACATCGACCTCGGGATCGTCGGCGACGCGGGGCTGGTCCTCAAGTCGGTGACCGAGGCCGCCTCGGGACGCGTCAACGGCGGGGCGTCCAGGCGCAAGGAGTGGCTCGACGAGCTGCGGGCCGCCGAGCAGACCGCGCTCGAGAAGCGGCTGCCCAGCCTCACGTCGGACGCCTCACCGATCCATCCGTACCGCCTGGTCAGCGAGATCAACGACTTCCTCACCGAGGACTCGATCTACATCGGCGACGGCGGCGACATCGTCACCTTCTCCGGACAGGTCGTCCAGCCCAAGTCGCCAGGGCACTGGATGGACCCGGGCCCGCTCGGCACCCTCGGCGTCGGCGTCCCCTTCGTGCTCGCCGCCAAGCAGGCCCGCCCCGACAAGGAGGTCGTCGCCCTCTTCGGCGACGGCGCGTTCTCCCTCACCGGCTGGGACTTCGAGACCCTGGTCCGCTACGACCTGCCGTTCGTCGGGATCGTCGGCAACAACTCCTCGATGAACCAGATCCGTTACGGCCAGGCCGCCAAGTACGGCAAGGAGCGCGAGCGGGTCGGCAACACCCTCGGCGACGTCCACTACGACAAGTTCGCACAGATGCTGGGCGGTTACGGCGAGGAGGTCCGTGACCCCGCCGATATCGGCCCCGCCCTGCGCCGGGCCCGTGAGTCGGGCAAGCCGTCGCTGATCAACGTCTGGGTCGACCCGGACGCGTACGCCCCCGGAACCATGAACCAGACCATGTACAAGTGAGGTGAACGCCGGTGACCACCAAGGCACTCGAAGGCATCCGCGTCCTCGACATGACGCACGTCCAGTCGGGGCCGTCCGCCACCCAGCTGCTCGCCTGGCTCGGCGCGGACGTCGTCAAGCTGGAGGCGCCGACCGGTGACAT
>NZ_JBEXWP010000016.1:184883-196822 GCF_040629895.1 Streptomyces sp. NPDC005866 | reverse complement strand
GATCAGACTGCCCTCAGCTCCACCGTCCTGCTGCGACAGGATCAGCGACGAAGGTCTCCCACCTCCGTTCGAATCACCAGCGCCTCACGGCGCACGGGTCGTTCTTTGCGGACGATCAGCCGCATGCCCTGTGGCCAGCCGTCGAGCAGGTCCCCGGTTAGTTCGGCGACCCAGGCCCCGTCGCGGACCTCGCCGTCCGACTCGACGGCCGGAGTCCAGGCCGGGGCCGGGATCTGGAGAACGTACTGGTGGATGGCCTCGGTGATCACCATGCCGACCGAGTAGGACAGCCACCGCCCGCGTTGGGTGAGCCAGGCCACGAACTCATGGGTCCCGCCCGCGGAATCACAGCGGATCAGAGTCCGCCGGCCCCGCCGGTATTTCTTCGGCAGTTGGGCCAGGGCGAGGCGGGTGGCGGTGATGTGGTCGGCGGCAGTGTTCGAGCCCGCGTTGCCGGGGCGGAGGAGGGCCGCGACTGGTTCGCCGGTTCCTCCGGGGCCGTGGTCGACGAACCCCGTCAGCGGGTGGTGGCCGTAGGTCTTCTTCCACGTCGGGGCCGCGTCCTGCTTGTCCGAGTGGGCGAGGACCAGCACTCCGTCCAGGTCCACGGTCACCTTCCCGCCGGCATCCGGAGCCCGGGCACCGGCCAATTCCCAGACATGTCGGCGGACTTCGGAACGTGCGGCGCGGATCGCCGTGAGCGCCTTCTCGCCCGAGGAGGCGAGGGTGTCGATCAAGCGGGAGACCGTCGGATCGGAGGCGACCGGCCCGAACACGGCCGGCTCGGACCGCAGCAGGGCGATGTCGGCGAGGCAGTCCCCGCCGAGCGCGACCGCCAGCGCGAGGTCCACGAGTATCTTGCCGGCGTCGTGAACGGCCCGGGGCTTCCGCCATGGGGCCAGGGCCGCGGATATGGCCTGGTCAAGGCCGCTCTTGCGGACAGTTTCGACCATCAGGACCGAACCGGCCTGTAGACCACGGCCCGGCCGTCCCCCTGGACGCGGACATGGGGATAGGAGCCGGTAGGCTTCTTCACCTGGAAAGTGCCTCTGGATTCAGCGGGAACAAGGACCTAGACAATCCTCATTCTTGCTGCTCAGAGGCCCTTTCTGTTTTTGTGACCGCCTGCCGGACAGCCCGCTTCGTGAAAGCCCGAGGCTGATGCCGGCTGCATCACCAAGGCGGCCCGCCTCTTGGACGCCGGTCCGTGGGAAGCGGCCTGATTGACCTCGGTGGGCATCAGGTCCCTCGTCAGCAGCCGTACCATCTGCGGATTGGCTACGACAGCGAGAGCAGCCTCGTCAGCAGCGACATCTTGCCGGTCACCTCTACGTGGGGCCGCTCCGCGACGCGGTGTTCACCCTGCTGTCGATCGACGCGGTGTTCACCCTGCTGTCGATCAAAGCGCTTTCCCGGTGCTTGTGCACGAGGCGGATCGCCATGGCGCCCTCGCCGACCGCCGAGGCCACCCGTTTGACCGGGCCGCTTGTGACGTCGTCGGCGGCGAAGACCCCGGGAAGGGCGGTTTCCAGCACGGGCGGGCCGCGCTGATTCGACATGTGTCCACATAGACAGGTCTCGAACATCAAGGCGCTGCCGCTGCTGGAGCCCGGGGTCTCCGGTGCCGTGCTGCCCACCCTGACCGCACGACCCCTGACCAGCCGAGGAGGCCGAGCGGACCGCGGCGATCTTCAAGGCGCTCGGCGATCCGGTCCGGCCGCGCCTGTTCTCGGCGGTGGCCTCGCACCAGGGCGGCGAGGCGTGCGTGTGCGACATCTCAGATGTGGGCGTCTCGCAGCCGACCGTCTCCCACCATCTGAAGAAGCTCAAGGAGCCCGGGCTGCGCACCTCCGAGCGGCGCGGCACGTAGGTCTACTACCGGGTCGAGCCCTCGGTCATGGCCGCCATGGGCGCATGCTCGTGACCTGGGGCTGAGCCGCCGGGGCGAGTGTGCCACGGGGAGGCGAACCACCGCGTTCGCCGAAGCGCGCCGGCAGGGGGCAGACGAAGGCCCCGACTGCTTTCGGGGGATCCCCAGCCGAGGCCGATCGAGAGTGGGCGCGAAGGGCGGTCGCCTCGCGGCGGGGGCTCCATAAGGCTTCAGCCGAACGATCGTCCTCATGGGCAAAGGGTGAGGCCCGGGGACACAGTTCCCTTCACGCCCACACACGAATCAACGGTGAAGCATCTCGAATGTTCCCGGGGAGCGTCTCATACCGGGATTTCTCCGAGCGCTCGTGTGAGCGGGGCCCGGTGACGGCGCCTGACGCGCGGTTCCCGGCGCGATCAGATAATCAGGAACGGTGAACAAGGACGCGACCGACCCCTTCGTGCATGTCCGTGGCGCCAGTGAGAACAACCTGCGGAACATCGATGTCGACGTTCCGCGGGACGCGATGGTCGCCTTCACCGGCGTCTCCGGTTCGGGCAAGTCCTCGCTAGCGTTCGGAACGCTCTACGCGGAGGCCCAGCGGCGCTACTTCGAGTCCGTAGCACCGTACGCCCGAAGGCTGTTGCACCAGGTCGGCGCACCGCACGTGCAGGAAATCACCGGACTGCCACCCGCCGTGGCCCTGCAGCAGCGACGCGGGTCGCCCAGCTCGCGCTCGACGGTCGGCACCATCACCACGCTGTCCAATCTGCTGCGCATGCTGTACTCCCGCGCCGGCACCTATCCGCCCGGGGCCGCACGGCTGGAAGCCGAGTCGTTCTCACCCAACACCGCGGCCGGCGCCTGCCCGGAGTGCCACGGACTGGGCGTCGTGCACGACGTTGCCGAGGACCTGCTCGTCCCGGACCCCTCGCTGAGCATCCGCGAGGGGGCGATCGCCGCCTGGCCGGGCGCCTGGCAGGGCGCCAACCTGCGCAGTGTCGTGAGCGGCCTGGGGATCGACATCGACCGACCGTGGCGCAGGCTCAGGAAGAAGGACCGGGACTGGCTGCTGTACACGGACGAGCAGCCCTCCGTGTACATCGAGCCGGAGGAGGACCGCGTCGACTACGGCTACCAGGGCAAGTTCTGGAGCGCCCGCAAGCACGTCATGCACGTCCTCGCCGACTCCAAGAGCGAGAAGATGCGCGAACGGGCGCTCCGGTTCGTCAGGAGTGTGCCGTGCCCCGAGTGTCACGGCAGCGGACTGCGGCCCGAGGCGCTCGCCGTGACCTTCGCCGGACGTTCCATCGCCGAGATCAACGCGATGCCGCTCACCGAGGTCGTGGCGCTGCTGCGGCCCGTCGCGAGGCGGTCCGAGGCCGACGCCACCACGTCGACCGCCCGATCCGGGGAGACGACCGAGGTCGCGGTCCGGATCTGCGGCGATCTGGTCGCGCGGGTCGACGTACTGCTCGACCTGGGCCTGGGATATCTCAGCCTCGGGCGCCGCTCGACGACCCTGTCGCCCGGCGAGGCGCAGCGCCTGCGGATCGCCACCCAGCTGCGCTCGGGGCTGTTCGGCGTCGTCTACGTCCTCGACGAACCCTCCGCGGGCCTGCACCCGGCTGACGCGGAACCGCTGCTGGACGTGCTGGACCGCCTCAAGGCGGCGGGCAACTCGCTGTTCGTCGTGGAGCACGACATGGACGTCGTACGGCGAGCGGACTGGGTGGTCGACATCGGCCCCGGTGCGGGCGAGGGCGGCGGACGCGTGCTGTACAGCGGCCCGGTCACCGGTCTTGAGCGGGTCGGGGAGTCGGCCACGAGCCAGTACCTGTTCGGGCGCGCCCAGCCGCTCGATCACCGCCCGCGCACACCGCACGGCTGGCTGCACCTGCGCGGCGTCTCCCGCCACAATCTGCACGACGTGTCCGTCGACGTACCGCTCTGCGTACTGACGGCGGTTACGGGGGTGTCCGGTTCCGGAAAGTCGACGCTGGTGACGCAGGTACTCGCCGAGGTCGTCCGCGGCCACCTCGGACTCGTCCCCGAGGAGCCCGACGAGGCGCAGCTGGAGGTCGACGTCCAGGACGCCTCGGGGGTCGAGTCGTTCGACCGGCTGGTCCGGGTCGACCAACGGCCCATCGGCCGAACTCCCCGGTCCAACCTGGCCACGTACACGGGGATGTTCGACGCGGTGCGCAAGCTGTACGCGGCGACGGACGAGGCCAGGGCGCGCGGCTACTCGGCCGGGCGGTTCTCCTTCAACGTGCCCGAAGGGCGGTGCGAGACCTGCCAGGGTGAAGGATTCGTCGCGGTGGAACTGCTGTTCCTGCCCGGCACCTACGCGCCGTGCCCCACCTGCCAGGGCGCCCGGTACAACGCCGAAACGCTGGAAGTCACCTACCGCGGCAAGAACATCGCGGAAGTGCTGGCACTGTCCGTCGACGCCGCCGCCGAGTTCCTGTCCGCCGTCCCGGCCGCCTCCCGCAGTCTGGAGACGTTGCGCGAGGTGGGACTGGGGTACCTGCGGCTGGGCCAGCCCGCGACGGAACTCAGCGGTGGTGAGGCGCAACGCATCAAACTGGCAACCGAACTGCAGCGAGCCCGCCGCGGGCACGCGCTCTACCTGCTCGACGAGCCGACGGCGGGGCTGCACCCCTCGGACATCGCGCTGCTGCTGCGACAGCTGCACCGGCTCGTCGACGCCGGCAACACGGTCGTCCTCGTCGAGCACGACCTGGACACGATCGCCACCGCCGACTGGGTCATCGACCTCGGGCCGGGGGGCGGCGACGCGGGCGGGCGGGTGGTCGCGGCGGGGCCGCCGGCCAAGGTGGCAAGGGCCCGCCGCAGCGCCACCGCGCCCTATCTCGCGGCCCGGCTCGCGCGCTCCTGACGACAGCGCGAGGGGCTGAGCACCGGTCAGCCGCGTCCGGGGCGCAGGGTCGCGCGCGTCGCCATGCTGCCTTCCAGCTTGTGGCGGATACCGCTCGCGAGGTGTCCCGTCCGGGCCCACTACACGATGAGTTCGGCGACGTGGCGCATCTTGATGTCGGTGTGCTGGAAGATCTCCCGTAGGACGTCCCCGCCGTCCTCCGCGCGCAGGCCGACCAGCGTGACGACGATGCCGATCGTCCTGATTGCGGGCCCCGGCCGCATGCTGGTGGGCGCGGCAGACCGTGGAGTCGACGCTCAGGTCCCACGTGATCGCACCCTTCGCCTCGGCCAGAGACTGGAGCCGGGTGAGGATCCGGTGCCAGGTGCCGCTCCGCTGCCACCGGCGGAACAGGTCGTAGACCCGGCCCCCCGGCCCGTACTCGACGGGTATGTCCCGCCATGGAACACCGGTACGGACCCGGAACCGTATGCCGTCCATCAACTGCCGCCGAAGCCAGACAGGCGGCTGCCCCTCCCTGGCACCCTTCGGCAAAAACGGCCAGCACCGCCCACTGCTCGTCCGTGAGACCTCCCCGCCCCACGAACCGTGATCATTCACAGCCCAAGATCCATTTTCGGTACACCGCCTGGTTGCTTCCGGAACCTGCCGCCGGGAGTGGAATCCCCACGGCATCGAGCCAATCATCCTGCCTGATGGCACTCACCGTGGTGATGACGATCACCACTTGGGACCCCGGTAGCGGCCGCGTCACGCTCGCCGAGCACACGACCGCGGCCAGGTGCCGCGCGATGACGTGGCTGCGGTGCTCGCCGCCCTGCTCCACGAGCCCAGGACCGCCGGGCGCCTCCTCGAGCTGATCAGCGGGTCCACCCCGGTCAAGGAGGCGGTGCGCGCCGACGGCTGACGCCGCACTCCGCCCTCGCCCGGGTGCGGGTAATGACTCACACCCGGTCGCTTTAAAGGGCGCAGCGCAGCGAGGCCGACACGGTGTTCCGCAAGCTGAGGGACATCGCCGCGCCGAGCGGTACACCCTGTCGCTCCCGGCCTCGATCGGTACAACGCGACCGCGTCCGCTTTGAACTCGGCGGGGTAGTGCTTCATAGCCATCTGTGCGGGACTCCATATGCACCGGAACAACAAGATCCAAGTGTCTCTGGTGTCCAAAACCCGGGGTCAGGGCCCTTGATGCATTCGCATTCTCCCTGTGTGAGGGACCAGCGCCGGCCAGCGTCGGTGCGGACGACCTAGCGACGGCCGATGGTGCGGGCGCTGTCCGGCCGCGGATCGCCTCTCTGGACGACGATTGCCGTTCGCACGGTGAGGCCGCAGACGTTCCACCACGGCCTGAGAGGGCAGAATGGACGTGAGCGACGAAGGAGGCCCGTCATGAAATCCGGAGCCCCTGATTACGACGCCTGGTACTCGCGCACACCCTCGCAGGCCGAGGGCGAGCGGGACGAGACGGGCGAGCGTAGCGCAACGGAACAGCACCCGGACGTCCCCCGGAGCGAGCCGTCCCAGGCAGAGGGCGAGCGGGGCGACGACGCCTAGCGCCACTGGGCGACCCGTCGCCGGGGGCCGGGTGAGGGTGCACTTTTTCCGGCGCTGTCACCGGTTCCCGGCCTGCTTGCCGTCCAGCAGTCCGTGCAGGTGCGCGGCGGCGTTCTCGATGTCCGCGTATTTCTGCTGTCCGGCGCGTACCTCGGCAGAGAGCACACCGCAGCGGTGGACGCGCTCGAAATCGCCGTAAGGGAACTTGTACCGGCCCTTGGTCTCCTCTCCCATCTCGTCATCGATGCCCAGGTACCACCTGGCGTACTCGTTGAATCCGTGCTCCTCGAGGTAGGCATTCTCGTCCGCTGCCGAAGGCCGGTGCTCGCTCCACTCGTCCCGGTCGTCCAGGACGATCCGGCCCTCTTCGGTCAGTTTTTTTGCGTGGTTGAACGCCATCGCGTTCAGTTTCACCGTCATGCCGTTTACCACCCCATCGACAGTCGTGTTCAGATGTCGGCTGCTGCCGCCGCGATATCCTGTCGAGCCTGCCCCATCAGCTCGTTCAAGTCGCCGACCTCAGGAGTGAGTTCCCGCGCGCGCGGCGCGATCTGCTGCAGCCATGCCGCAGTGGCCAGGGCCAGTTCGACGGCCTCCCGGGTCCGCTCCTCGCCGAGCAGTTTCTCGACCTTGAAAGCAATGCTCGCGAGCGTGTCGTCATCGGTGGCAGGCACCAAGTAGTGCTCCAGGCCCGGCGGATACGGTGTCCGCTCCCGGTACTCACGCATCGCGGTCACGACCGCGGGCACCGCGCTGTAGCTGTCGAGGAGGCCCATGAAGACGTACAGGCGGGCCACCAGCCGTGGCAGGCCGGGGTGCCGATCCAGCCAGGCCATCAGCTCGCGCTGATCACCGACGTGGTCCATGATCTGCGACATCTCCTCCGCGACCCGGTTGGGCCAGGTCCAGTGGAAGGGCAGCAGCCGCGCCACCTGATGGGCGAGCGCCGCCTCGCCCTCCGCGTCCAGGGTGCCGGCGACGAATTCGGCGACCTGCCTGTGGTCCAGTCCGTAGTCGGCCGGCGCCGCCCGGTCCTGTGAGCTCTGTGACGAGTCGTGGCGCAGACGCAACAGCTGTGTGCCGATCTTGCTCAGTGTCCGGTTCCGCATTGTTCCTCCCAGCTCGCGATGTGTTCTTCATCGTCCGGAGCGGCCGAACGACCAGCTCCTGCTCGGATCCACGCGACCGCCCCACCACCCCCGCAGTTCGCCGGACCGCAGCGAACGCAGCAGACCTCCCAGGGTGGTCCGGTCGCGTCGGCGCCGGGCTCCCGGGCGGTCCTCGGTGTGCGAGACGCGCAGGCGCCTGTCGATGTCCAGTCGGTTCATGAGTCGTAGGTCGGCGAAGGTCGGCAAAGGGAGCTCAGGCCGACGGCGCAGTGCTCCATGGCGTTCAGACCGCTGCGCAGGACCAGCCGGGTGCCGGGTGCCGGACGTCCCCGCGGATTCAGGCGCAGGCTCTCCTCGGCCCTGGCCAGGGCCGCGTCCGCATCGGCGGTCTGGTGATCCAGTCGCCGCGCCTCCTCCAGCCAGGCCGTCACATGGCGGGCGGAGGCGCCGTGCACCAGTTGAACAGATCGTCACACTCGGCGAGAGGGTTGCGTGTCCACGCGGTGACCCCGGGCTCCGGCTCGCTGTCGGCGTGCCACGAGTTACATCTCCGGCATTTTGGATGTAACGGTATACCCGGCGGGAGGTTGCTCACACCCTCCGGCCGGGAAGTCAGGCGGCGGCGAATGTGTTCGATTCGCTGTCCATGGGGAGTTCCGGTGTCTGCATGCCGTGCGGGGCGGATCAGGACTGGTCGAGTTCGTCCTGGACCGACGGCTTGGGGACGTCACGCAGGTGCTGCGATTGGCCGGGGCGGCCGCCGCGCCGGGCCTGCTCCGCGCGTTGCGCCGCGCTCAGGTCCAGGTCGGATGCCGGGTCGACGCGCACCGACCTGGCCACCTCATCCCGGTTGCCGTACTCGTCCGGGGGAATGGCGCGAAGCGCCTTGACCACTTCCTCGGGCGCTCCGGCATTCTCGGCGGCCTGGACCAGTTCCTCTTTGCCCGCAGGGAAGTCGACGTCCTGCAGTGCGTCCAGCACGTCCCGTACGCTTGTGGAAGACATATCTCCTCCTCAGTTTTTGTCCCGGGGCACTTCGTACTCGTGCCCTACCTGTGGCATTCCCGGCAAAACCGGCTGCTGGCGATGTCGAAGCATTCCGGGGAATCCTGTGCCCGACGCCCGAATCCAGGGGAGATCACATGCCCGGCAATACCGAACGTGCCGCCCTGCGCGCCGCGGCTCAGGCCGCCGAGCAGATCCTGGCGAACACCGCCGAGCGGGCCGAGCAGACCGAGGGGCAGTACCCGCAGGACCCGTACGCCCAGCGCGTCGCCGAGGTCGGGATGCTCACCGGTGCGTTGAGGGTCCTGCTGGATGCGGTGCGCCCCTTTACCGAGGAAGGTGAAGAGGGCGGGCAGTGACCGGCGCTTTCGGCACCCGCCCGCGAGGTCCGCGTCGGCATTTCGATCCCCGTTTGGGGCAGTGCATGCGCGGTACCCGTGACGGGTTGCAGGATTGGAGGCGCCATGGACAGCGACGAGTTCGTCCGGCTCGTCAGCCGGCGGGCCCACGTGCCCGAGGAGCAGGCCAGGGAGCTGACCCGGGCCACGATGCTGACGCTGGCCGAGCGGATCACCGGCGGCGAGGCCAAGCACTTGGCCGGCGTCCTGCCCGCCGAAATCGCCCCGCCCCTGGTCCCACCGGAGGATGTCGCCCAGAAATTCGGCGTTGCCGAGTTCGTCCGGCGAGTGAGTGAGCGTGCGGGCGCCGATGAGGCCGTGGCGCGCAGGGGCGTTGCCGCGGTTTTCATGACTCTGGGAGAGGCCGTCCCCGACACGGAGTTCCAGGATGTGATGTCGCAACTGCCGAACGAGTTCCGGAACATCTAACGTCGGACATCCCGGCGCCCGAATACGGCTGCGCGCACGCCATCAGAATCGCTCGCAAGCGTTGTTTGACATCCACCTGGCCGGTGAGAGGCTGGAAGAAGGGGTTGCGCGGCATGTGCGCTGTCCGGTGCCGCATTCGAGGGCCGGCGGACGTGGCTGGCCTTTGGTCCGTGGCCGGCTTTTGGCCATGCCCGTCAGGTGTTATGACGCGGATTCCATCGAATCCCGGCCAGTGCCTCGCCGACCGGGGACCTCATCCGGCACCAGCCGCTCAACGATCCCCACACCCGCAGACTACCGAACAAGCCAAGTGAGTCAGCCTATTAGGCCCGGACTTCCGTGTCCGCACCGAGGTTATTGCCCCGGACGAGGATGTGGACCCTGGACGCGTGGTTCGCGGGAACAGCGCCGCCTGCCCGGCGGAGTTCCCGCCGCCGACCACGGCGACCGGATCCGCCCGGCAGAGACTGGCCTCGTGGACCGTCGCGGGCCGCCCTTGCCCTATCCCTGCCGCCACCGCTGCACCGACCGGACACTGAGGCCCAGGCCCTTGGCGATCACCCCACTGGCCTCGCCAGGCATACCTGATGAGTCGTCAGGTAAGTCGGCATCCAATCAGCATTGGACCGGGACGGTCTTCCGTACCTGCTCCTGGTCGAGGGCTCCGCGGCAGCTTGACTTGCGCCTATCGCGCAGGTGAGAAGCCTGCTCGTCGTGGCGCACGATGTTCTGGCAAGTCTTCGATTGAAAGGCATGCCGATGTACAGTGAACGACGCCCCTGACCTGCGGAGAGCTGGCGGGGAGCCGTCTTCTAGGAGTCCAAAGTGCTGCGAACTTTGATCAAGTCCAAGATCCATCGAGCCACCGTCACCCAGGCCGACCTGCACTATGTGGGATCGGTGACCATCGACGTCGACCTCCTCGACGCCGCCGACCTGCTCCCCGGCGAGCTGGTCCACATCGTGGACATCACCAACGGCGCCCGGCTGCAGACGTACGTCATCGAGGGCGAGCGGGGCTCGGGAGTCGTCGGGATCAACGGGGCCGCCGCCCATCTCGTCCACCCCGGCGACCTGGTGATCATCATCAGCTACGCTCAGGTCACCGACGCCGAGGCGCGTACGCTTCGGCCGCGGGTCGTGCACGTCGACCACGCCAACCGGATCGTGGCCCTCGGCGCCGACCCGTCCGAGCCGGTACCGGGCTCGGACCAGGAGCGCAGCCCGCAGGCCGTATCGGCCTGACCGGCGGACCAGGAGGGCGACATGACCGACATCGAGATCCGCGACGACCGCGCGGCGGGCCGTCTGGAGGCGGTCGCCGGCGGCGAAGTCGTCGGCCACATCGAGTACTTCGTGCTGGAGTCGCCCTCCCGGACCCTCGTGCCGGTCCACACCATCGTGGAACCTGAGCACGAGGGGAAGGGCATCGCGGGCTCCCTCGCCCGCGAGCTGTACGCGATCGCCGAGCGCGAGGACACCCCGGTGGCCCCGCTCTGCCCGTACGTCGTCAGGTGGGCCGAACGCCACCCCGACGTGGCGCCGACACCGGACCCCGAGCTGCTGCGCGCGGCGAAGGAGTGGCTGATCGCCCACCCCGACCGCTTCTGACCAGCCGCATGCTCGCTCTTCTTCATACCTCCCCCCTCCACATCCCCGTCTTCGACGCCCTGCGCGACGAGGACCACCCGGGCCTGGAGCTACGCCACTCCGTGGCACCGGAACTCCTGGCCAGGGCTCGTAGGGAGGGCCCCGAGGCGGTGGCATCGGACGTCACGGCGGCCCTGAGGCGGGCAGCTGCGGAGGGGGTACGCGCGGTGCTCTGCACGTGCTCGACGATCGGTGAGATCGCCGAGCTGGCCGCCGACGAGGTCGGCGTACCGGTAGTCCGCGGCGACCGCCCGATGGCGGCGGCGGCAGTGACCGTGGGCCCCCGCATCGCCGTGCTGGCGACGGTCGAGAGCACCCTGGCCCCCACCCTGGCCCTGGTCGGGGACGAGGCCCGCCTCGCGCATCGCCCGATCCGCGCCCGCGTCCAGGTCGTGGCGGACGCCTGGACCCACTTCGAGGCCGGTGACATCGAGGGATGCGCGCGCCTGGTGGCGGCGGCCGTGGACGCCGTGACCGACGCCGACGTGATCGTCCTGGCCCAGGCTTCGATGGCCTCGGCGCAGCGCCTGACCACCACTAAGGTCCCGCTCCTGTCGAGCCCACGTCCGGGCCTGGCGGCAGCAGCGCGGGCGGCACACACCGGCTGAGGCCCGAACCGGGTGAGTGCGCGGGCCTCGGTCGGGTACGCGGGGGAGTAGACCCCAGAGGCGAAGTCGAGCCACTGGCCGGAGGACATCATGACGAACCCACACCCCGATCCCGTACCCCCTGGCCCGCCGCCCGGCCCGGGCCCGGAGCCTCCGGACCCCTATCCCACCCCGGTCCCCACCCCCGAACCGCCCCCGGCCCCTGGACCAACCCGGCCACCCCCAGGCCCAGGCCCGGCCCCCACACCACCACCGCCCGGCCCCACCCCCTCCCCAATCCCACCGGGCCCAGAACCCACCCCCACCCCAGAACCGGGCCCCCCACTCACCTGACAACAACCCCTCCACCCGCACCGACTCCAGGGCCACGGAGAGCTGCGCAAACAACCACGGACGGGCACCCGACAGACAAGA